>JAEOTM010000002.1 GCA_016839815.1 Candidatus Hodarchaeota archaeon | reverse complement strand
TTCAATACTTTCCCTAAGGGTTCATCACGCTCTGGTAATTGATTGATCTCTCTGAGTGCTTCCTCATACTCCCCAGATTGGATGCATTGCTTGATATGATGAAGACTCATTGATCCTAATATAGTATTTAACTTCTTAATTTATAACTCTTATTTAGCTTGTAATCATACTTTCTTTAGCTTAATCGGATTTCTTACTGATTACAACATCCTAAGATTTTCGTAAGTTCGGGTAATCTTTAACTCTCGAAAGTCTAAGTAATTTAGGAAGAGATGGAGGTAACATAACTTCATCGCAATTATATATCCCAATAACTGATTGGATAAATGTTTCACTGGTAATATCTTCAGAGAAATGAAGCTTCTTAATGCGATGAAATAGTATTCTTCTTTCCTTGATCTCTTCTAAGTCATTTTGTGAAATCGATAGTTCATCATGCAATGAAAGAATAATAGGATGAAGAGTGTTCAAAGATGTTTCATGTGCGAGTATCTGCAACACCTCATAGTGAGGGATTATTTCACTAAGCATATCATTGACACAATCACCGATATTTTGTTTGTTTACTTGACAATTCGACACGAACTCATCATAGGCTGATGAATTGACATTTCGAATGGTGATGTCTTTGAATTCGTTTGAAATTGGGAGTTTGTGAATATTTGATTGATCAATGGATAGGAGAAATAGTTTTGATATCGCTCCTTTTGCTTCGACCCTACAATTACGGATTCTATACACACAATTTAGTAGAGTTTTATTATCTACAGTTTCATCAAAGATAAGATGGTTAATATTTTTGAATACGAACTTGATATTCTCACCAACAGAGATCAAATCCTCCTTTGAAATACTTAGTTCCTCTTGATTTTCAATGACCTCCACTGATTCATCATGATAGGTATGCAAAATTTTCCGGATTCTATGGGGTATAAAGTATCTTTGAAATTCTTTTTTGTGTGCACTAATTGCATGGGAGAATGCCGATCCAATACTTCCACTTGCTAAACCAGCTAATGATACAAATTGATCATACAAATGCTTATCAACACCACGAACTGTTATTGTCTTCTTTTCTGAAGCGTTATCTTGGTTATGACGAACTCCAAAGAACATCTGTCTAATGTAAAATATGTAAAACAATTAATAAATCTTATGTATGAAGTGAAAGTCTTTTGTAGAAAAACCGACGACATAAATAATGATAAAATATGGAAAAGGTACTTTTGCTGGAATTATTCTTCTTTAGTTTTTTAGAACTTTAGATATATTAATAAAGATCCAAATTGTTAAACATGTAAAACAATCTTTATTTTAGGTGAAAGTATTGTATCAACAGAGACCAAGCCAATTTATCGAACCTCCGATTAAAAAAATCCATTATCGATCCGGAAATCATCTCTTCCTTTCCTTTTTCTGGAAAAATCCCTTACTAATTTCAGGAGCAATGCTCCTAACCATCCTTAATTCTTTGCTAACTCTCCTTCCTGCTATCATAATTGGAAGATCACTAGATATTTTGGAAGATGAGGGGTTTGGATCAGAATTTGTTCAATTTGCATCGATTATTCTACTTGTAGCCCTTCTTAACTACGTTGTTAGTTTTACCAGTAATTATGCATTTGCATTCACTGCAATTGCATATGAACGAGATATTCGACAAGAATACTTTGATGTGATTCAAGGCCACAGTCTTACATTTCATAACGAAAATAACAGTTCAAAGCTGCTTTCATTAGGTATGAATGAGATCCAAATGATGCGTACAGGTATTATGCCCTCACTGCGTATGATTTTTCAGTCATTTTTCTCCGTAATATTAGTCATTTACTTTATGAGTCGGGTTGTTGAATTTGATCTCGTTCTCTTCACAATATTTGGTTTTGTTCTTTACTTTGTATTTGCTTATCGATATGCAAAGAAGATTGGGCCGATTAGAACCAAGCTTTCTGAATCACTAGGTGAACTTACTGAACAATCACAGGAAATATTTCGAGGGATAGATGTAGTGCGATCCTTGTCTGCTCAGGATAGAGAAGTAAATCGTTTTAGCTCAACAAGCACACACTATGCAAATTTAGCAAAAACTGAAGGGAGATTGTCTGCATTTTATTATCCCGGATTAATTCTCCTAATACTTACAGCAATTGTCTTTAGTGTCACGATTTCTGATGTGAGTAATGATGTTTACTCTCGAGGACAAATGATCGAAGTAATCGGGATGCTTCTTACCCTTCAGTTCATCAATTTTACCATGCCTATGTCCTTACTCAACATTCGAGCTGCATTAACTAATTCAGGTAGAGTATGGGAAAAAATGAACTGGTATGATCCTCAGGAAGAAAGCATTATTGGTACAAATGGTGATATCAATTGGAAGGGAGATCTTTGTTTTGAGAATGTTTCCTTTTCTTATGGAGACAACTATGGAACTTCTTTAAGGAATATCGATGTCAAAATTAAAGCTAACAGTAAAGTTGCCTTAATTGGAGGTCCAGGGAGTGGAAAATCAACCTTCCTTAAACTTGTCTTACAGCTTTACCATCCACAGGATGGAAAAATCTTCATTGATGGAAATGATTTTTCTACGATACCTGATCAAGTCATTAGAAATCACGTTTCTATGGTGGAACAAGAGGTATTCCTCTTTTCAGGCACTATCAAGGAAAATATTGCCTTTGCAAAAATTGATCCAACACAGGAAGAGATTGTGTCTGCTGCAAAGGCTGCCCAAGCTTTTGAATTTATCGAGAAAATGCCTGACGGGTTAGACACTGTAATTGGTGAGCGTGGAATTACCCTTTCTGGAGGGCAACGGCAACGTATTGCTATTGCCCGAGCATTTCTAGCCAACCCGTAAATTCTCCTGCTTGTTTTTAGTTCTTCAGCAATCGACTCTAAAACTGAGTTAATGATCCGCAAAGCACTTGATAACTTGAGTAAGGATCGTTTAACGATTACAGTCACCCAGAGGTTAAATACCTTGATTCGAGCAGATTTAATTATCCTACTAGATAAAGGAGAGATTTACGGTATAGGGACCCACAAAGAACTCTATGCTTCAAATGAGAAATACAAAACCATATTCGAATTCCTG
>JAEOTM010000133.1 GCA_016839815.1 Candidatus Hodarchaeota archaeon | reverse complement strand
GGCTTGAAAGTGGAACAATGATCAGTGAAACATATTTGGTCAATTTTTTTCTCAATTCCGAAATCAATCACTTCTTCAGGGGGGGAATACCCATCAGAGAAACTTGTGTGGACATGATAGTCACGTGTAAGTTCGGAAGGAGTCATCTTACTCTGCATCCATTGATATCGAGATAGGGTAAATTTGTATTCAAAGATAAATTTATGTTATAAAAACAGCTGGTTTTTTTTTAACAAAACACATCATCTAGAACCAATTGGAATTAGAAGGTGAAGCAAATATCGAAATTAGCAGTACTTCTCGATCCGAATAAAGGTGACGCAACTGAGCGAGTTTATTTGGCCCTTACAGAGATACTCAAGGAGCATGAAAATCCTTCTTTGCTTCCACTTGAAATTTGGGTAGGAGACTCACACGAGATTATGCGAGGAGTGCACAAATTCCTTAGACGTCTAAAACGTCTCGATTTAGATATTCCACCAGTAGTAATCTTCCCAGGGCATCCGTTACAAATATCTTCTTATGCAGACTATATTCAAATGCCCACTTTATTGAATTGTTATCGTTTCCGAATCAAAGTTGTTCTCAAACTTGGTAAAAAATACCATTGGTTATTTAAATGGGCTAGACGGGCAATATTTGGTCATTTCCCTAAGGATCGGAAATATGGTTATATTGTACTAAGTCCAGAATCCACTGTAGGGAAAAAACTTCGTGCTAAGGTACTAACTGATGATCAGGCTTATACAGAATTAACTCAGAAGTGGAGATCATACTGGGAGATGTGTTATATTGAAGCTGGTTCTGGGAATTTTTCTGCGTCTATTGCTAATAGATTAGAGCTTGTCAAGCGTGCTGCAAGTTTTGTTCATGAGAAAAAGGCTAAATTAATCACGGGCGGTGGGATTAAAACTAAAGAACAAGTAGAAAGTCTAGTTGAAGCGGGGTCTGATTTAATTGTAGTTTCATCTATATTAGAGAAAACTGATGACCCTAAAACCCTAATAAATCAATTTCTACAAGCTGTTGCAGTTAAATAGAGAGCTTGAATTCATTCTAAACTTTTCCCGTACTCAAATAAATTACCAGCATTATAAATATCAAGTTGTACTTGGGATAAGGGGATAATTTCTTCAAGAGAAATATTCTTTTTTTCAGCAAGAATTTCACCTGTTGTCAGATCAATCGTTAGATTATCATCAGTTTCCAGAGCAGTACTCATAACTTCAGGTGCGGTGATCAACGGCATGCCAGAATTGATAGCATTTCTCTTATAAATAGCTCCAAATGACTCACCTATGATTAAAATAACTCCTAATGCCTTGAAACAGTCAACAGCCTGTTGTCGGGATGATCCAGCTCCAAAGTTCTTTCCAACAATTAAAATTGGGTCTTTTTTCACTTCAGATGGAAAATCTTCCCACCCCTGTAAATTTCCAAACGTATATTGACCCATCTCTTTAATATCAGTAATGTGTAGATGTTTATTATGAAAAATCATATCAGTGTCAATATCATCAATTCCTTGACCTTGAGGATCTTTAATCATAATTACTTTTCCAGTTAATGTTGTAGGTTTCTTCATTATTTTCTCCTCTACCATTTTCATATTTCAGGTACTGTTATCTCTCCAGAAATCGCGCATGCTGCAGCTGTGGCTGGAGATGCAAGATAAGTATCTCCCTTTCCTTGTTTTCCTGTGAAATTACGATTTCCTGTTGTAACCTGCACCTCTCCTTCACCAGTCATACCAATTTGTCCGCTGGCACAACTAGCACACCCAGGATTACTTATTATTGCTCCAGATTTGTAAAATAAGTCAATAAGCCCTTCTTTCAATAATTGTCCATATACTTCTTGTGTTGCCGGGACGATTTTCATCATCACGTCATTATGTACTTTCTTACCCTTGAGAAGTTTTGCAGCCACCTCAAAATCTTCATAGCGACCATTAGTACAAGAAGCAATGACAACAGAATCCACTTTGATACCTGTAACCTCAGCAACCGGTTTTACATTTGCTGGGTTTGGTGGTAAAGCAATTCTTGGTTCTAAATCACTAAAATCATAGTGAATATCTTCTACATAATTCGCATCATCATCGGCATTGTGAATCGGAAAGTCTTTACCACTTCTAGTTCTGCAGTATTCAATGATAGGTTCGTTAGGAGTTATTAGTCCAATTATTCCTCCCATTTCAGTTACTTGGCTGGCAAGTGTGATACGTCCTGCCAGGTTAAGAGCATCGATGGTGGACCCATAAAATTCAATTGATTTACCTAAAGCGCCTTTAGATCCTAAATTTTCTAGAACACCGAGTGTCACGTCCTTAGCGAATGAATTTTTGGCTGGAGTACCATCAATTGTAACACGCATTGTATACGGTACTTCAAACCATGTTTTTCCCGTCTTAAAAGTAAATGCAATGTCTTGATCTCCCATTCCTTGTCCGAATGCACCGATTGCTCCGAGTATATTCAAATGGGAGTCAGTTCCTACAACAGTACTATTTGGATGTGCGACACCTTTTTCTATCATAATATGTGACCCAATTCCCGCATTTACGTCGTATAAATTCTTACGAGGCAAATTAGCCCTAGCAAATACTCTAGCAATCTGTTGATTTTCAGCATATCCTAAATTGTTAGCTGGTACAACACAATCGAAAGTAAAGAATGTTTTTGTTGGATCTTCAACGAGAGATTCCCCTGGATAGTTTTTTTCAAGATTCTTGACGACATTCGCGCCACCAAAATCTCTAGCCGATCTTACATCGATATCTAACCAAACTATCCTTTCAGGTATTACTTCTTCAGTTGTATGATCAGCGATTATCTTTTCAATAATTGTTTTACTCATTCTAATCTAACATCCAGCATATAAATTAATAATCGGTAAGAGAGGGAAGCTTAACCAAATTCAATCCGATATTGAGACTCTAGCTTTTCTAAGAAAAGCCTTCCCCCACCAAGATTTTAAAAGGAGAACTTCTTAATGAACTCTAGCTGACATGATTAGAGATGAATCTGTCAGAATTCAGTATTCTGTTCGTCAGGAGCAAGTTTGTTTTCGGTCTTGACTATTTCATTCGAAGATGGAGATGTTTGAATTTCCGAAGCTTTAAACAATCGAAAAATTTTTTCAGTTTTTGATGTAATGGTGGCCAACAGTATCGATATCGCATTAAACCGTTCATTCACCGCACGATCGATGATAGAAGTAATATCTTGTCTTAATTGGGATTGACTGTCTTTATACTGGTCAACAGCCTCAAATTTCACCCGAAGTTTATCCAATTCGTATTTAAATTCATTTGAAAGAATATCTATGGATTGACGAAGCTCATCTCCCGCATTTCTAGGTACATAATTTGCAATTACATCATTAAGAATACGATCATGAGACGCTTGAAACTCTTTTACTGTATCGGTCATTTCACGTCTAAAATCAGAACGATAATCATCTATGATCTTTGAAAAATTCTCAAAAAGCAATTTCTGATCTATTTTTATCTCATCGACAAGTTCTCTAACCATATTTCTATATTGATTCTCGCTAATTCCTTCTTTGTTATGATTCATTCTAATACGTAGCGTCTCAATAATCCGATGTAACTCCTCAACACCTGTACCAAGTATATCCAGAGCATCATTTAATGTTCTTATTTGTAAGGTAGTTTTTTCCTGTGCTTGATTGATAGTATCAATTTTATTATCTAGTCTAGTTTCGAGTAAATCAAGCGGATCTTTCAATGGTTCAATAGTCTCACCACGTTGGATTGCTGATGTCACTCTGCCAAAATCATGAGCTTCTAAAGGCTTTTTAATCCTCCTTTGCTTCAATTCTGACTTCAATTCACCGAGCTGATTTTCTATCTGCTCAATTCTCCCTAATACGGATTGTGTATCTGTTTCAACTTCATTAAGCGAAATTTGAGGTTGCTTTACCTGTTGTTCTAAGCTTAATTTAATTTCATCAATTATTTCTGAATTTTTTTTAATTAAGTTCTTTAAATCCTGAATTTGATTATTTTTCTGTTCATTTTCTTGCTTTACATTACTTGAGCGATAGAAATCCAATGATTAACCCTCTTATTCGAAGTGTTTTAATGACACGAATAGACCCATGTATTTAAACATTCAAGAATATGCTAAGTACAAATGTTCTCTATCGATGCTAGAACAGAATGATAATACTTCAATAGATTATTTAATGGAGAAATCAATCGTATTCTTAAAACTGAGGAAAATTTTGTTATGAAAAAGGAAATAAGAGTCCTCGTTGTAGATGACTCGGCTGTGGCCCGACATAGAATCTCTGAAATTATTAAAAATAGCGGAAAAAAAATCAACATCGTCGGTACGGCCCCCACTGGGAGGGTAGCATTGAATAAAATGGAAATACCTAAATTTAAGCCCGACATTGTAACTATGGACATTATGATGCCAGAAATGGATGGATTCGAGACAATAGGTCATATTATGGATCGATTTCCTGTCCCTGTAATTATTGTTTCCTCCCTAAGTCAGAAAGATATTGATGTCTCCTTATCCAATTTGGGTATGGCTGCTTTTGAATCCGGTGCAGTAGAATTTGTAAGGAAGCCAAGTATAGATGATACTTACGATGAAAAGCGATTTAGAAGAGAATTAATTGAAAAAATTATCAATCTATCGCAAGTGGACTTAACAAAGGTAATTACAGGGTTCGATTTTCAATCCTTTATCGAAGAAGGTGACATTGATAAACCTGTTGTTATTGAAAAACCAAAAAAACCTTTGAAGAAATTTACTGACTTATTGATTGTAATAGGAGCTTCGACTGGGGGGCCTAGAGCAATTTCCTTAATCCTCTCAAAAATTCCAAGAAAATTTCCACCAATCGTGATTATTCAGCATATGCCACAGGAAATGGTGGGCCAGTGGGTTGAAAGATTAACAAGACTATATCCTCATCTAAATATTCGTCTTCCTAAAAATAAAGAACTTATTCAACAAAATCGTGTATATATTGCCCCAGGAGGAAGACATTGTGCCATTCAAGGGACAAAAAGATTTAAACTGTATAAAGGAGAAAAAGTGAACTTCTTAATGCCTGCGATTGATGTTACATTAAACTCTGCTGCAGAGGTTTATGGAAAAAATATCATTGGAGTAATCCTTACAGGAATGGGAAAGGATGGATTAGAGGGCTCAAAAAGAATTAAGGCAGCAAATGGAAGTATTATTGCAGAACATAAGTCAACTTGTGTAATCTATGGAATGCCAAAAGCAGTAATTGATGGTAACGTTGTCGATACAGTAGTTCCATTACATAAAATTCCTACTGTCCTCTCGGAATTTTGTGGAAAATAAAAGTGGATTTGACTTAATATTCCCCCCTCTCAAAAACCCTATATTCCAGATCACTTATGACGGATCTAGAGAATTTATCTAACACGATTCCCACATGATTTTTCCTATCTTTCCCTTTTCATTACCGTATTTCTATATATTATCAAAGTTGATTTTTATTTAGATATGTTATAATTGGAAGAACATACTAATCAAATTAATTAGGAGAAGTGAATTTGCTCCAACCCCAACTCAAGCATACGATTCCTGCAGTAATTTATAAACCGTTTCTTGCAGTTATATTGAAATGAAAGACTATACTGAGATACTAGAAAGCTGAGGTGTAATATATCATAATACAACGTGAAATTGATAACTCTGAAGAAAAAACAATAGAAAATGGACAAAGTGGTCTCAGTATACGGGAAATACTCCTTCTTAATAAAAGAAGTGGGCTCCCTGTTTTTTCTCGCGTTTATAAAAAGAGTTCAGGGCATGATCCTGCTCTTATTGCAGGATTAATGGCAGCTATAGTCCAATTTGGTGAAATGATAGGAAATAATATGGAATTAAATGATATTGGAGTTCAGGAAGGTTCTAGAATCTTTGTTAGAACTCAAGAAGATTTAGTATGCCTATTAACTGTTTCCAGATTTCCGTTCAAATTTTTCACAAGTCGTAATTTCATTGATATAATCGATGATCTTTCATCCCGCATCTTTGAGACAATTTTCATGCTTATTTCATTACCAACCTATGATCAAGGACTTGTAGAGGAAATTAGTTTTGATTTTACTGATAAAGCGTTAGAAGAAAAGAAATCTTCAATATTTCCTCAATTAGGAAGTATTGTTGATAATATTGTAATGGAAACAACAACCACCTATCTCGTTGATGAAAATGAAATTGAAAAGAATTTAGACTCCATGCAAGAATTTGATTCGACATATCTTAGTTCTGAATATTCTGGTACTACAGAGGAAATTGTAAAACCAATTAGATCGAAATTTGGTAGAGTGATGAAGAATTTCAGACAAATATTACAACAGACAGATCTAGAGAAAGAGGATTAATTACCATGAGTTCTGCAACATCACAAAATTCAGAAAAATATCTGATATTTAAGATAATGAATAATGATTTTGGATTGAGTATTAATCAGATTAAAGAAGTATTTCAAACTAATAATATTCTGAAGCTTCCTAAAACTTCTGAGGTCTTATCAGGGATTACAAATCTACGTGGATATATTTTGAGTGTTTTTGACCTTTCTGTACTTCTATGGGGGTCAAAAAATGGTGGTTCAACAAAGCATTCCCTAGAAATTGATCAAAATAATATTTTGGTTATCACAATTCAAGGGCAAGATATCGGTATTTTAGTTGACCAAATTAATCGAATCGAAGAAATTTCAGAGTTTGTAGAGCCTGATTCTTCCATTCTTGGTGGGAAAGATCTTGAGGATACCTCCTTGATAACAAAAATCGGTGTACTAGATGAAGAATCAAATATTATGATAATAAACCCAGAAAATACTCTAGGAAGATATTTTACTACAGTTAAAGCTCCAGATGAAACAAAATCGGTTGAAGATGACTTTGATTTTGATTTTGATCAATATACATTACCAGATGACGAATCATACGAATCAGAAGACGGATGAAGAACTTATTATACTAAAGATGAAGACATTGATAGAGCAAAATCCAGAAAGCCACAGAAATAGAGGTTAACCTTGTGACAATGACAAATTCTAAAGAAAACCATGAGTCAAAAGAAATTTTAGTTCTTTTTACTTTACAAGGTGATAGGTTTACAGTCAAAAATTCCGATGTAGTCCAAATTCTTCATTCGACATCAATAACACCAGTAGCAAATGCTACGTACTATTTATTAGGCTCTACCGTATTTCAGGGAGAGGTTTTACCTGTTTTCGACCTTAAATTATTCTTCTATGGGGAAGATGAGGCAAAGATCTCTGAAGACATTCCTCCTATCTATATTGTAATGACACACAAAGGAAAATCAGTCGTGTTCTCTGTTGAAACAATAATTGGAATTATTTCTAGATCTAATGAAGTTTTATCCCAAGAGGCCTTTCAACTTGGCACCTCAAGAGAGAAAAAATACTATAAATCTGTTTTTCTTTGGGAACAGCAACTTACTGTAGAAATTAACATTGAGTCAATTTTTGAACAGATAAGAGATGAGTTACATGATAGTCAAAGTCAATCTTTATCTGAATTCCAGTTTCAGGTGCCCTCAATTAAAAGTCAAGAAATCTTAGAAAACTATAATATTAATCTTCAACATAAATCAATTTCACAACCTTCTATTGGATGGGGAATTAATAGATTAATTAAACAAGCTGAAACGGACAAGTATACAGGAACAATGGTGAAAGCAAATGATTATTCAATATTAGTCCCGAATGATAATTTATTGCAAATTTTCACAATATCTGAATTAACAAATCTACCAAATACACCTGATACAGTAATGGGGGTCATCAATTTTCACGGGGAAATAATTAATGCCTTAAATTTGTCTAAATGCTTATCAGACGATCGTGAGACTCTTAAAATAAACGAAATTAACAGGGAAATGGGAAAGAGAGCCTTAATCCTTACAAATAACAACGAAAAACTTGCGATATTTGTCGAGAGTATCCCTAAAATTCTTGAAATTGATGAGAAAGAGATAAGACGAATTTTATTGAATAATAAAGATCTTAGGGAAGATTATTTGTTTGATGGAGCAATTCTTGATGAATCTGGAAAAATTATATTAATCTTAAATGTTAATTATTTATTCAGAAGATATTCCTCTATTAATCAAGATGATGAGGTCGTTTCACATGTCTTATCGTTTGACAATCCAGATTCTTTATCTTTAAAGAAAGAAAGGGAATCAGTTCAAGAAGGATTGATATTCGAAGACGAGGGATATATTTATTTTGTAGATAATGAATATCTAAGGCAAGTAATGATAAAAGATTCATTCTTATTCAAAGATTTTAAGCATGAAGGAATTCTTGGTGCAACAACTTATTGGGATATCATTCCTCTCGTTGATTTTAACTATTTTACTCATGGAAAATCTAAGGGTAATACAAAGAAATCTGTAGGAATCCTTCTACATGATCCTAAAACTGAAATAGAGGCAGTTTTTTTAATTAATAATATTCTAGGTAGAGTATCTATTGATAAGTTTGATGTTTTTCAACCAGAAACGAGCTTTTATACTAAAATGCTTTCAAGAATGATTTCAGGATTCTTCTCATTTCAAGATAACCTTGGTACAATTGTTAACCCAACTAATCTTCTCGAAGAAGCACATCTCGTAATTAGAAATGAGCTAAAACTAAAAGATGTTAAAGAGGAATTTATTTTGAAACTAGAAGATTCAGAAAGGGAAAAACTAGAGAGAATGATCACTGAACAGAGAGAGAGGGAACCAATACTATTCTCTCATCCAACAGGAAATCGATTGGACTTTTTTGCTTTCCAATGGGGTGATTCGATGTTTGCTATCGATGTTGCGCTAGTCCAGGATGTAATAATTTCTACACTTGAAATTAACAGGACTAAACCAGAATTTAAGCCCATAATAGGAAAGGTGAGAATAGGAGATAGCGAAAGGGCTATCTTGGATTTGCAATCTGTTGTGGTTAATAAGGACCATCAGGTTAAACACAATACGAATTGTTACTTTTCCGTGTTGCATGAAGATAAAAAGTACTTAATCCCTGCTGATAACCTGTTGGGAGTTATTACAACATTCCAAGAAGATCTCATACCATATGAGGATCCAAATAATTTCTTTGAGGGAAGAGAGTGTTGTCAAAAGGTGTATGAGGATGAAAAAATTTCATCTTCAACCTATATAATTGAAAATGATTTTCTAATAAATTTATTGTCAAAAAAAAATGTTAGAAACTATGTAAAGAATTTAAACACACAAAAAACCGATTTAGAGGATTGAACACAATGGCAAACGTACTAATTGTAGACGATTCAAAATATTTAAGGCTGATGATAAGCAAAATTTTGAAAAAACATGGTCACAGTGTTGTTGCAGAAGCTGAAACAGGTGCAGAAGCAATTGATCAATATAAGAAATTTATGCCAAATGTTGTGACGATGGATATTGTGATGCCCAAGATGAACGGTCTACTAGCAATGAAGGAAATATTCGAAATGGATCCAAAAGCCAATATCGTTGTGGTAACAGCTTTAGGACACGAACCCCTAGTTCGACAAGCTTTGAAATTGGGAGCAAAAGATTTTGTTATCAAACCATTCAAGGTAGACCAGTTAGTTCAAGCAATTGAGAATGTTTTGATTTAATTCTCAATTATATCAGCATAATATATGTAGTGAAGGGTCTAAAACATGGAAGAATTCGAATCTGAAGAATTTCAGGAAGTTATGCTTTCAGAACTATCTGAACGTATTGAAGAACTGAATACTGGCTTAATGACTTTAGAGAAAGATCCAACTAAGAAAGAAGCTTATGATAATATCCTTAGAACACTTCATAGTCTTAAAGGGCTTTTTTCTCTATCAGGTTATCCCCAACTGAGTTCGTTAACGCATAGTATGGAGAATTTGCTAACTTCAATCGATAGCGCGAGACTTGACAAGGTAATTTTACTCTTATTCCAATACAGCGACGAGCTCAGAAGATTAGCGTCATCATTACAAGGAGGAAAAACTCCCGAGCTTCTCCGCTTTGATCAACTAACTCAACAATTAGCTTCTTTTGATGAATTTATGGTTAATCTAGGCAATAAACTTGGGATTAAAGTCTTATTCAGCCCTGATTGCAAAGTTATTAGTGCTCGAAGCCTAGTACTGCTGAAGAAATTAAAAAAGAAAGCGACAATTGAACGAACTATCCCCCCCATGGAGGAGATTCAAGCGGGTCTAACTTTCAAAGAACTATACTTGGAAATAACTACATTAGAAGATGATGAGACGATTTCTGGCATAATTGAAGAGAGTCAAGATGTACTGTCTGCCTCAATGTCTCGGTTATTGGATTCTGTTAGTACAGTTGAGAAAACAGGTGTAATGGAAGATAATCAAGAACCATTAAATGTTAGGGTAGGACTTCGCGATTTAGACCAAATTATTCAATTATTGGGAGAACTAGTTATTTCTGGGCAGTTCATAAGAGAAATTGGCGAACAACAAGCCTATTCAAGAGCTTTTAAAGAGAATTTAGCTAGCTATGAAAGGACGATAGCAAATATTCAGGATTTAGTCATACGAATGAGACTAGTTCCTCTCGAAACAATATTAACAAGATTTCCCCGAATGGTTCGTGATTTAAGCCAAGAAGAAGGGAAAAAAATCGATTTCATTATAACTGGAAAACATATAGGTATTGATAGGCAAATTATTGAAAAACTCACAAATCCACTCACTCATTTAATTCGTAATGCTGTCAGTCATGGAATTGAAAGTCCAGAAGAACGGCTTAAATCTAGCAAGGATGAACGTGGAACCATCCGTTTGGCAATTAGTCACGAACATTCAGATATTATTATTGAAATTAGAGATAATGGTCGCGGATTGGATTATCAAGAAATACGGAAGAAAGCTGATGAATTGGGATTAATTAATCAAGGAGCGGAGTTGACAAACGAAGGCCTTCAACATCTTCTCTTCTCCCAACATTTATCCACAGCGGAAAAAACCACAGAGATTTCTGGAAGAGGTGTTGGTCTGAACATTGTAAAACAAATCATTGAGGAGAATGGAGGTAATATCGAGATTGATTCAGAACCTGGGAAATATACGACTATACGGATGATTATTCCAATTTCTGTTGCAATTACTAAAGTTCTAATGTTGAGTATTCAAAAACATCGTTTTGCAATTCCTATGGCCAATATTGAACAGATTCTATCTATTCCAGCTGAAAAAATCCTTCAAGATTCAGATAACGCTGCTTCTAAATCGATCGTTGTTGATAATACACCAGTTCCACTGGTTGATTTAAGAGAGTATTTGAAATTTAATTCCTCGCAGCTTAGTATGATTCATGAGGAAAAACCTCGAATATACGATGGTAATCATCATGAACATATAGTTTTATGGCGTAAAGGATCCCGTAATGTCGGTTTTCTCGTAAATGACTTATTGGGTGAGAGAGATGTTGTTATCAAACCAATAAATGATTTCCTAAGTCAAGTGGGGACTTTTTCAGGAGCTACCATCTTGGAAGGAGGACAGGTGGTATTAATAATTGATCCAATGAATTTTCTGGAGGCAAAAGTAAATGCATAATGAAAGTTATAGTTTTGATAAATTATCTGAATTCCAACTTGATGCTTTACGAGAGGTTGGAAATATTGGAGCGGGTCATGCGGCTGTCGCATTAACCCAATTTTTAAATAGATCTACATATATGAGTATTCCAAATGTGGCTCTTGATCGCGTGAATTCGATACACCGACTTGTCAAAATGCCCACTGACCAAGATTTGGCGATTATATCTCTAAACACGGTCAGTGACATCAAGTACTCATTACTGGTATTTTTTGATAAGGAAAGTGTCAAAAAAATCATAAATTTAATGACAACGGCTCCTGATATTGATAAAAAAGATCTTTTAGATCTTTCCCCTTTATTTAAATCTTTAATTAAAGAAACAGGTTCGATACTTCTTCTTAAGTACGTTGAAGCATTAAATTACTTTCTAAAAGCTGATTCCTTTCCCTCTCCCCCTAAACTTCGATTTGGGTCAATTGACTCCCTACATGATCATGAACTAAAAAATAACACACAAGATGTTTCTGCAGTGTTAGTAGTTGAATGTGATATTTTTACATCAAAACGAAATATAGCAGTAGATCTTGCAATAGTACCACAGTCGGAGACATTTAATGAATTCATGCAATCTCTGTTTTCAGATAATGTGTGAGGCGATTATTAATGGCTTCGTTTTTAGACGTGTTTAAATGACAAATAAGCGATCCATTTCTGATGTTCTACCTGAACAGCTTCAACTGGAAACGAAATATGTAGACATCAGCCAGATTGTGATTGGCTACGCACAAGATATTCTCAAAATCCCAGCACTAGGATCCTGTATTGGTTTAACAATTTTTCCAAGAAGTAATCCTATCCCTGAACGCATTGCAGTTATGGGGCATATAATGTTACCTGAATCACATAAAAAACTTCAGACTCAAACGAAGGATTTTCGAAAGAGGGGGTATTCGATTGGAAAATATTCTGATCAAGCCATCCCTGTAATGTTATCGAAATTAGAGAAACTAGGATATTCAAAAAACGATTTGGATGCAAAAATGGTAGGAGGAGCAAAAATGTTCTCGAAATCTACAAGTGTACTAGATATCGGAAAAGAAAATATTCGTGTCACGAAAAATCTCCTTCAAAAACATGACATACCAATTATAAAGCAATATACTGGAGGGGATAAAGGAATGAATATTAAGTTTATAGTTAGCAAATATAAACTGGTAGTTACACCAACTGGGGGCTCTCCTATTGTATTATAGGAATTAATACAAAATATGAAGTCAGGAAGCAATGCAAATTAACTACGACAAATTCTCTATTAGCTTAGAGTCAGATGAAGGATTAGAGGAACTGTTAGAATATCTTCAATTGGGAGATATTCGTCTCACTCCAAATATACATTCCAGGGTAGTTTCTCGATTGAGATTTTCAGCAAGGAAATTAGGCCATAAAAATTTCGGTGAGTTGTTAGCTCATCTCAAATCAGATCAGAATGCACACGACAGTATATTGGATTGGCTTGACAAAGGAAGATCATACAACGAGGAAGACCGATCGTTTTCTCCATTAATTAATAGAAAAACTTCATTAAAAGATTATGTGAACAATTCTAAAGTCACTCCTAAACCTAAAAAACCTAAAATCAAGAAAAGGAAGCTTTTACCTTTAGAAATTCTTCCAGGTATAAAGATGCCAGCTGATGAGAAGAATTTAGATTTAATCTACGATTTCCTCTTGAATAGGGGTATAAATTATCAAGCTTACAAAATTAATCATTTTCTTCGACGTTTGCATGCACGGATGAAAAGAATCGAAACAGAAACATATAGAGAATATCATAATGTATTGAAAAGGAACCCTAGAGAATTCAATCTTCTTATGGAGACTTTTTCTATCAATGTAACTCGTTTTTTTCGAGATAAGGAATTATTTATAGCATTAGAAAAGAAAATTTTTCCTACTATTATGAAGGATACCTCTAAAAATATTAGAATTTGGAGTGCTGGATGTGCAATAGGTCCTGAACCCTATAGCTTGGCCATGATCTTAAAAGATTTGCAAGAGAAATATCCTCCTAATAAAATATATCTCCTAGCTACTGATATTAACCAGGCGCTGTTAGAACAAGCAAGAAAGGGAATTTATGCAAAACAATCATTAGAGGAAACAGATCATCCTAGACGACTTAAATACTTCACACCTCTAGATTCAGAACAGTTTCAACTTTCTAGACAAATTAGGAATTTGGTAAGTTTTCAACAGCATGATCTTAGAACTACACCCCCAGGTAAGGATTTTGACCTAATTATGTGTCGGAACGTGTTGATCTACTTCTCAAGATCGCAGAGTAAAGTTTTTTTTGAGCAATTCTATTCCTCTCTTAAATCTCGTGGTTATTTAGTATTAGGTAGATGTGAAGTTCTCCCACAGTTTATTAAAGATAAATTTGAGATAATTGATACGAAAAATCGAATTTATAGACGAAAAAACTAAGTATTTGCCTCATTGTAATGAAGGAAGTCAAAAATGATAATCAAAAATCTATGGATTATTTCAAAAATCGGCTTATGTCACTATCATTTTGAGGCTGAATTTTCAGATTATCAGATCGAAGACCAATTGTTTTCAGGGCTTGTATCAGGACTTGCAAATTTTGCTGAATCCCTTACTACTGACCATAAGTCAGTCGAATATTTAAAATTGGGAGAGGATGAATTATATTTTGAATCGATCGGGGAGATAATTGTCGCAGCAATCGTGTCAGGGAGTACAGAAAAAGTTCAACCCTTCTCAGTAAAAATTATGCTACAATTCATAGGCACAAAATTTGTTGAAAAATACCTTAGCACAATGGAAAATCTCCTTTTTGATTGGAGTCTAGAAACAGATACATTTACAAGTGAAATAAAGAGTTTCTTGACCGATCAAGAACTCTTAGAAGATATTAAAAGAGAACAGTTCCAGAATTTATTTATGGAAGCGATTGTAGGAAATATTCCTATAGAATTCATATATTGGAGGGGTATTCAACTATTTTCCGATTTAGGCTTTGACTCATTAAAAGATTCGATAAAAAAAATAGCTAGCTTAAAAGATGTCATTTCTACGGTAATTCAGGATGATATATTAGAGGCAAAACTCCAAGATGTGCTTTATCGATTGATAAGAGATTTAAAAGCTAATATCTTAAAACAAGAAGATAAGAAACTCTTAATTTTCAGCAATAACGAAATCTTGTTTGAAAAGCTAAGCATAATACTTCAAAGTAATGATATACATCCATTTTACTGTAATAATTTCCAAGTACTAACTAATTTGATCGAACAATATAATGAAACAACAACATATGATATTTTGGTGATTCACACAAACCTAACTTCTAAAGAAATACGAAAGTTGCATAATCTCAAGATAAATGGGGATACTAAGATAATAGCTGTTGTCAATAGGATTCCTCGATCTCCTAGGGGAAGATTGAACCATAAAAAGCCAATTTCGTATATTATCCAAGATGATATTGAAACTATAGAAAGAAGTAGTCCGTTCGTCGAGTATCTATTGACATATCTAGTACACGCAGAATAATTATCCTTTCTTGCTAGAACAATAATAATTTTTATTTTATTTTTACATGAAATTTTCCTTATCTTTATTTTAATAAAAAGTTAGAGATAATATAGAGTTCAACACTCAGGGTGACTCTAAACTCAAAGAAAAAGAACAAATCGTGATGAAATGAACAATACTTATTATCTCGTAATAATAGACAAATTAGATCATTCTAATATTCCAAATGAAACTTTAGAGAATTTACCAGTAGGTTTAGAACTCCAACCCGGAAGCATATACCTCTTAACGAAGGGTTTTTCATTATTTTCTCAAGAAAATTTGAATTTCGTATCTTCTGCAGGTTATAAAGTCATTCTCATATCCAAAAGTCCAGAAAAGGATTTAAAGGATGGTTTACCTATTCATACTTCCTTAAAATACATGGAACAAGTGATGGAAAGTTCTCTCTCTGAATTTTTGTTTGATTCCATTAAAAATACAGTGAGTAAAACTACAGGGAAGGAGATCCTATTTATAAAAGAATTGGATGATTTAACTTCTCATACTTGTTTTAAACAGATTTTACACTTTATATATAAATTAAAAGAATTAGTGATTTTAAAATCATTAATCGTAATTATTTCCTTTAAAATTCACGGAGTAGATTCACGTAATCTACGTCTATTGGAAAAAGAAACGAAATTAATTGATTTAAACTCTTTTAAAATTGAAAATAATAAGTTAAAAGCTTATTAAGTTATAACCTTAATTTAACAGTCAAAGTATTATTTCTACAAGCATTTTTGAGGGGGAAATTGAAATACTTTCTAATTTATTTGTAATGCTTTATTATTGAGAAATGTGTAACTAGAATACCCTATGAAAAAGCTTGAATCTCTTCTCAGTAGAGTAGATATATCTGAAGATGTTAAGAAAATAATTCATACAGCTCTCTCTGAACAAAAAAAGGACAAATTAAGCTCTAGGAACGTAATGGAAGATCTCATCGACCGAGAAGAATTCAAATCAAAGAAGATACTGAAAAGCGATGAAATATACAAATCTATAGTGGAGAATATTCCAGCTGTGAGTTGGATTACGAATGAAGATGGATTGACAACATATATTAGTCCTAATATTGAAAAAGTGTATGGATACTCCCCCCAAGAAATTTATGAAGCTGAACAAAACCTCTGGTTTGGTAGGATTCATAAAGATGATCTAAATAATGTGAAAAAGGCATTTAAAGAGCTATTTTCAGACGATAAAATATTTGATGTTGTATATCGAATTCAAAGAAAAGATAATTCTTGGATTTGGCTTCATGATCGAGGTTTAACTACTTATGAGGAGGACGGAACCAAGTATTGTTATGGTATATTAACCGATATAACAGATCGAAAGAATATCGAAGATAGTTTAATTACGAGTGAAGCGAAATTTCGGCGGCTATTCGAAGATTCACCCATTAGTTTATTGGAAGTTGATTTCTCCGAAATAAAAAGGAGGTTTGACAAGCTAAGCAAAGCGGGGGTTAAAAATTTTCATGAATATTTTAAAAGAGAGCCTGAGAAATTAAATTCTATTCTCAATCATGCAAAATTTAATAGTATAAATAAGGCTGCATTGAACTTTTATAGCGCCAATAGTATTGAAGAGTTTCAAAGATCTAACTTTAAGAATCTTCGTGAAGAACAGCGATTTGCTTTTACAGACCTAATTTTTTCTCTCATTAAGAATGAAACACAATTTGAAACAGAAACAACTGCTTACACCTTTAAAGGTGAATGTGTTCATGTACTTATTAGAGCAGCTGTTGTTCCAGGATTTGAAGACTGTCTTTCTAAGGTTTTTATAACAGTAACTGATATTTCTGCTCTTAAGGAATCTGAAATCGCACTTAGGGAAAGTGAAATTAGTTTCAGACAATTATTTGAAGATTCTCCTGTATCAATTCGCGAATTGGATTTCTCTAAGGCTAAGGAATTCTTGGATCAATTAAAAGAAAATGGTATTGTTGATTTGGAAGAATATCTAGAGAGAAATCCATATACAATTGCAAAATTATCAAAAACGGTAAAAGCGAATTCATCTACGCTAGAGTTATTTGAAGCAGATAGTATAGAAGACTTATATGGAGAATCAAGCATTGTTCTTGGGGACCAACTAAGACATTTTAGGAATGATTTTCTCGCTCTATATAATGGCAAAATGAACCTTGAAAGGGAGGGGATTATTTATTCCGTTAACGGAAAAAAGATAAACGTAATTATTAAAGTTTCAGTGGTCCCTGGATTTGAGAAATCACTTTCCAAGGTTTATGCTTCTCTTGTTGATATCACATACTTAAAAGAAATCGAAGAAAACATAAGAGAAAGTGAAACTAAAATTAGAAATCTAATTGATAATTCTCGTGATGGAATTATTCTTATTTCTGAAGAAGGACAAGTTGTACAATGGAATCGGGGTATAGAGAAATTAACAGGAATTAGTAAGGAGATAGCCATTGGTAAACCTTTTTGGGAAATATACAAACCCTTAATGCCAACTCACGTTCTTCAATCGGAATCTACAAACCTGATTATTGAGAGACTCACTAGAGTACTTGACACAGGGAAAGCTGAATGGCTTTCAAGACCAATTGAGACAGAGATCACGAAACGAGATGGAGGACATAATTACGTACAAATAAATGTATTTCCGATTAAAACTCAGTCTGGATTCATGATTGGGAGTATTTGGCGAAATGTAACAAAACAGAAAGAAATAGAAACTAAAATGAGACAGGAATTACTTAAATTCAATATCGAAGATCAGCAACTATATCTTGTGAAAGAGGTTGATCCGATCCTTTCGAGAGAAGTATTCTGTGACATGATTCGGATTGGATACTCAGGTACAATTTTGTCAAGAACTCCAGAAATCGAATGTATGGAAAGATTAGATGTAGAGTTCAAGCATTTATGGCTTGCAGAAATAGTATTAGAAAGTAAATTTTCATCCCTATTCGAAAAAATAGAGCACACTATTGAAGGTTTACCACCGAAAACTGTAATTCTGATTGAGAGATTAGATTATTTAATCTCGAAACATGGATTCAAAGAGACTCTCTTGCTCATCTACAAATTAAGGGAAACAGCCATATTCTTGAATCTGGTAATTATTCTATCAATCGATAGTCAAACAATTTCGGATGAACAGATAAAATTACTGGAAAAAGAGACCAATGAGGTAGAAACAAGAGTTCTAGCAGAAATTCCCTTGCACCTCTTAGAAATATTGAGATTCATTTATGCTAGCAATAATAATGGGATTCAACCAAGTTATACACAAGTCGCTAATGAATTGGGAGTTAGTAGACCCACCGTAAGAAAACGTATTAAACATCTAACCTCAATCGGATATCTGAGAGAAAATCAAAAAGGAAGGACCAAAGTATTAGAGCTAACACTCAGAGGTTTAAATTCATTTTCGCATATGTCTGATCAATGAATACAAATTTTTCACGTATTGACCTGACTAATTTCTTCGACTCCTTCTTTAAAACTCAGTTTTCACAATTTTCCCTTATGTTTTCCTATTGTTTATATATAAATATTGAATATTATTCTCAGAAAGTGATTAAAAAATCCATTATCATATTATGAGGAAGACATATGTGTGCTTACAAAATAAAACAGAATTTCCTAAATGATCCAAATTATATAAAAGCGATTGGTCTATTTAGTTTAATATCCTTTGTTATAGGATCTACTACTTTTATTGTCACTCAATTCCTCCCATCAGAAATGATGGGATCGACAACACCTGTAGAAGCGAGTTTAATCATGAATATTGGGATTGGGATCGCTTTTTCTATAGGACTAAGGATCATTTTTAAGCAAAGTATCTATTTTCGAATCTCTTTGTGCTTTTCATTATGTTCAACAATCATTGGATTGTCTTCATCGCTGACTAGGATGATGGGGGAAACACTTTCAACAACGCTTATTATCTATGGTTTTATTGGTACTTTCTGTGTATTTTTAGTCATTTATACCATTAAAACTGTACAAACTCCATTATCCTCTCTACAAGCTCAGTTAGATCAAATCTCATTGGGACACCTAAATATTAAGGAGGAAGGATTGGTGAAGTTCGGAACAGAGTTTGGGTATGTTGAGGATTCTCTAAATAATATGGCAGGAAACATAGCTCAAATAATACTGGAATCTCAGAAAGCTTCAGATAATTTATTTACCTCTTCCGAGGAATTGGCTTCAACAGCAGAGGAAGTGAATGCGCTTTCAGAGGAAATAACTGCGACAATCCAACAAATCAGTCGAAGTGCATCAAATCAATCCAATTTCGCTATTCAAGGTATTGGAGATGTAAAGGAAATGTCTAGTGCTGTCGATCGAACACTGGAAAATATCGAAACTTCAATGCAAGTAATAGAAGATATAGCCAGTCAAACAAATATCTTAGCGCTAAATGCTGCAATTGAAGCTGCAAGGGCTGGAGAATTTGGGAGGGGTTTTGCTGTGGTAGCTGACAATGTTCGACGTCTCGCCGAAGAAACCAAAGAAAATGCAGCCGACATTAAGAATTTAACAGAAGAAATAGTGAATAATATTGGTGGAAGTGTATCAGCTCTTCAAGAGACATTACAAGGATTTGCTGCCCAATCAGAAGAGTTTAGTGCTTCGAGTGAACAGGTAGCTGCAGCCACCGAAGAACAATCAGCCTCAATGCATCAAATGACTCAAGCTGCACAAGATTTGGCTGAAATGAGTACAAAGCTCTCAACTCAAGTTCGGAAATTCCAACTCACCTAACTATTTTATCCCTCTCCTCATATAAAATTACTACTCCTAGTCTTATTCTTGAGAAAACCATAAAAAAACGTGAACCTTTATCGTAACTACCCCCCACAAATTTCTTTACTTAAAGTAGGATTGTACAAGTATTAGGAGAGAGTATTTTTTAGATAAAACGAGAAACTCCCAAAGAAATTGCACAGTTTTCCTATGTTTCATGGTTTTTTTCCCTATGAATATAATATAGTAAAGGGATTAGATAATTGGAAAAATCTTACTCAGTATTATTAGAATTAAAAATAAAGGTGAAGAAATTAATTAGGTGAAAAGACATATGGCTTTTAGTTTTCCAAAAGAATTTCCATTAATTGGTAAAAAAATTTCCTATAAAATCATGTTTTTTACATTGATTATTGCTTTGGTGCCAATATTAGGAATAAGCTTTTTTAACATCAATAATGTGGAAACTAACTTATATAATACCAAATACGATAATTTGGCGACTTTAGCGTTCCAGAGTACCTCGACTGTAGAAAATTTACTTTCTTCTCAGAGCTTAAATGTAGAGAACTTAGGAGAAAATCCTGCAACCGTTATTACGGCATTAAATGCGACTTCCTCAAATGAAATGCTGTTATGGGATAGTTACGAAGGAGCAAATTGGGATAATGATCTCAATAAAAAGGGAAATAAAACTTCAGTAGCTTGGGATCCCACTAATGATATTGATCCCTTCTATTCGGAATATTTGAACAACTTTGCACTAGAATATAATTATGCAGAAATTTTTGTTACAGATCAAAGAGGTTATGTTTACGCTTCCACTGAATCTGTTCCAGGTGATTTTCTACAAGTAGATGAAGGATGGTGGACTGCCTGCAGGCAATCCTCAAATGGTGTGTTCCATGAATTCGGTTATGACGATAGTACAGGGCAATTTCTTATGGACATTGTAGTTGAAGTTGAATCAGCAAATGGTACATTCATCGGAATGATAAAAGCAGGATACGACGTTGGAGCTGTTTCACAACTTTTAGAAGATAATTTTGATCCAGAGGAAGGAGCCTCAGCCAGTGCCTTCACAGTATTAAGGAGTGGGATGATATTCACTCATTCTGATGTTTCATATATTGGAACCGATATATCTACATTACTAAAAAACACAAGTTCAGCTAATAGAAATATGCGAGATGCTATTGTTACTGAAGATACTCATCATGGTCATCAAAAAGTTAAAATTGAATCAGTAGTTTATTTGGCAAGTTTTGAAAGTTCTGATGATTGGGAGTATGTTCTTGTGGTTATTGAAAATGTCTCATCAGTGCAGGCCCTTGTATTCAACAATATGTTTAATACTGTTGTTTTAGCAATGGTAAGTGCAGTAGTCTGTGGTATAATTGCATTTTACTTCTCCACTAGCTTTTCCAAGCCTCTAACAAATATGTCAGCGCTCAGTGAAGAAGTCTCAGCTGGCGATTTGACAGCTGATGTCTCAAAATTAGATACAGATCGAGTGGATGAGGTTGGTACACTTGGACGCACATTCCTTACAATGATCAGCAATCTAAAGAATTTTATTTCAAGTTCTCAGGATTCCGCAGTCCAATTAGCCTCATCAGCCCAGGAATTAGCCTCGACTTCTGAAGAAGTAAATGCATTATCTGAAGAAATTGCAGCAACAATCCAACAAATTAGTCGTGGGGCGTCAACCCAATCCGATTTATCAGTTAAGGCCATAGATGAAGTTAAAAAGATGTCAGATGTTGTCGATCAGTCCTTAAAAGATATTGAAGGAACTTTACAAGTAATCGAAGACATTGCAAGCCAAACAAATATCCTTGCGCTAAATGCAGCCATTGAGGCAGCTAGAGCTGGTGAATATGGTAGAGGATTTGCAGTAGTTGCAGATAATGTAAGACGATTGGCAGAAGAAACTAAAACAAATTCCGCTGATATAAGTAAAGTTACTAACGATATTGTCAATAATATTGGTTCTAGTGTTGTTAATCTTCAGGAAACTTTACAAAGTTTTGCTGCACAATCCGAAGAGTTCAGTGCTTCAAGTGAACAAGTCGCTGCGGCCACCGAAGAACAAACGGCAGCTATGAATCAGCTAACATCCTCTGCTCAAGAGCTTACTATACTTGGAGATGAGATGACCGTTTTAGCTGCTCAATACAAACTTTTAGAATCTCAAAAAAGTGTAAAACCTCAAACTGTAAAAAAAGTCCTAAATTAGCTATTTAGGATATTTTTTCCCTTTTTTTTCCGAATTTTACCATTTTCGTTGCTTAATTAATATTTAAGATATTTTATTTTCCCATATTCAGATCAATTGAATATCAGACCTATAAGAGAGGTCCAATCAACTCAGAAAGTAGAATTGGTTTAAAATTATGAATTTAACTAAATCCGTACTGAAATTTGATGAAAACGAAGTCGCTTTATTATGTTCCAGCGAAAAATGCTATCTTAGTTTTTTAAAGACGAAAGAAATAACTGAAACAGAGAACTACTTGAATTATGAAAAGATTCTTGTTTGAGAATTTTGTTGAAAAGGGAATAAGATTTGTATATTTATACCAGGATAATTAGACTAGAGGGAAAATTTTGATTGTTACTTCATTTTTCTTTTCGTTCGATAATATTTGTGAATATTCTCTAATCTAAAAAGAAAGCTCTTCCCTTTTCGGTAACCTCTAAAATCTTGCGAATACCAAAACGGTATTCTGAAAGATATCCAGTAGCAACTAAAGTTTTTATTCGTTTTCTTGTAGTTGGCCTGCTAATTTGAAATTCTGTTCCAAGATCTGAGTAAGCAGGCTTAACTCCCGAATTATTCTTGTGATAAACAAATCTTAGAATCGAAAGCATATCTTCTGGAATTTTATCCAGTGATCTAGTCTCGATTTCACTTGTTTCTTTTTCTAGTAGATGGAGTTCCTGGTTTGTTAATGTTTGTGGATCAATAGAGAGTAGGATTATCAAGTCAACAGTGTAAGCAATTTCCTTTAATTCATAGATGAAGTTCAAAACATCTTTAAATCCATTTTTCTGAATCAGAAAATCCAATCTGTCAATTAATACAACTGATCTTTGGTTCTGTTTCTCTATTTCTGATAGTATACTATTTAAATCTGGTTGAATAGAATTTAAGTTTCCTTTTTGTGCAAGCCAATAAAATCTACATTCTGTATCGATATTCTTTTGGAAATCTCGTTCAAGAGTTCTAGAAAAAGCTAGGCATTGATATCCTAATTGACAAAGATCTTTAAAGACACTGAGGGATAATGTTGACGAACTTTCTTTCACCAGGTAAACATAACCCCCCTCAACGTTAAATTTCAAAAGCTGTTTTCTAGTCTGTTCTTCCATCTTTTTTCGATCAGAGATATCAAGAATCATACCTAAAATACCTTTTATTCTTCCCTTTTCGTCAAATATTGGATTAGTTTGCAGTAATCCCCAAAAAATTGATCCATCTCTGCGATGAAAGGGAAAATCGAAACTTTCTTTGGTTCCTTTTGTGATTCTATTAATGAGGAGTTTAATTTTCTTGTGTGTTTCTGTTCTGATATATTCATATATTGAATGACCAATCAGATTTTCAAGTGAATACCCTATCATTTCGGAAAACTGCTGATTTGCATAAGTAATTCTCTGTTCAGAATCCAGTAGAAAGACACCTTCTTGTGCAGTTTCGATTATCATCCGATATTTTCTTTCTGATTCCTTAATCCGCCTTTCTGCTCTTTTTCTATCAGTAATATCTCTAACGAAGGAGAGAAAAGCCTGTTTTCCTTCGTAATCAATAAGATCTACGTTTAATTCGACATCTAAGGAGTCACCATCTTTTTTCACTAGTATAGTTTCGTAGATTGATTCGACTTGTTCACCTCTTAACCTTCTTTTTCTTCGCTCATTTAATTCCGAAGAGACATCTGGATGAACAAGATCGAAATTTGATCTGTCTTGCAGTTCATCAATTGTGTACCCAAGCATTCTAGCAAATTTATGGTTAATTAACACCATTTTGTCATCTTGAATGATTATAATCCCATCATTCGCCTGATCAATTAAGGAACGATATTTCTCCTCACTTTGGATCAATTTTCTCTTTAAATCCTCCTGCTCGGATAAATTGATAACAATCCCTATAATCCCTCTTTCAGCGTTATTATCAGGCATTAAAAAAGTAAGATAAGACATCATCTTGCCATTGATTTCCCTATGTGCTTCAAAACGTACATTTTCTCCCCTTAGTGCGCGCTGAAATTTATCAGTGAATTCAGGCCAAGCTTCAAAGACATTCACTCCGATTCTTATATGCTCTTTTAGGCCTCGGTGTACTAATCCAGCACCTTCTGATTTAGTAAAAAATCCCTCTGAATTTATCTGATATAGAACCAATGGTAAATTTGTTAAAAGTGTATTAAGCAAAGAATCATTTTCCTCAACTTGTTTTATGAACTGTATCCGATCTCTGATATCTCTAGAAACTGATAATAAGACGTGTCTACCATTAAGGCTAAATAGATACGTATTAACCTCCACAGGAATGCGAGTACCATCCTTAGTTAAGTCTACGTTTTTGAATGTAGCCGAATTATATTTCTCCAAGGTTTCATATATTTCTTGGAGCGGAGGATTAAATTCTCCTGTATTCGTATCCATTGTACTCATTTCTAAAAGTTCAGACTTAGTGTATCCAAGTCTTTCACAAAAAACTCTGTTAACTTCTAAGAACCTCCCCGGTCGAGTACTTGGATCTGTAATCACTATCCCATCATTTACATTGTTAAAAATTTCCTGGAATTTTATTTCATGGCTTAAACATTCCTTTTGCTCTTGAATCTTGTCTGAGATATCTTGGACATATATAATATAACCCTCAAGATTCGATTGTCCTTGAAGAACGATTGGAGAGATTTGGTAAGCAACATCTATTGTTCCAGATTTTTCTGTTTCAAAAAGGTTTAATTGTTTAATCTTTTCAAAATTAAAAACAGATTTATACATTACTGCTTTCCCTGATTTTAATTTCTCTTTGAACATCTCCGAAAGATTAGGTTCTTCGAATAAACTGTATCCCTTTACTTTTCCGATTCTTGGAATCCCAAAAATCTTTAAGCACTGTGGATTTGCATCAATAAAGAATCCTTCTGAATCACAGATCGCAAGACCAATATGTGAATTGTCAAAAATGGTATTATAAATTTCTGTAACCTTTGAACTGGATTTTTTTTGTGTCTCATCCTGAATTGCCATAATGTACTCTCCCTAAGTGATTTTTCAAGTAAATGATAATTCCCATGTTTTGATATATATATTCGGAAAGGAATATGGAAAAACTAGTGAAAGAAAATTTCTTTTCTCCTGTGAAAACTAAATTGAATGTGAAAAAAAGGGTTTACAGTGTTCACTGATACGTTAGACGTAAATTCATCTGTTCTTGAATCAGTATAGTTCGGATTCCCCCTTTATAGCTTGATTAAAGTTGAAATAGTCAAGGAAATAAGAGAAAAATTGCTTACTTGAAATTAGAAGTTTTACTTTTTTCCTTATCTTTCCTTGGAACTTTCCAAATTTTTATTTTAATTGAATGTTTAATTTCAATAGAAGGTGTGTCAGAGGATTTTAGGATAGACAAGACATGTTCGATTATGTGAAACAGGGGTCAAACAAAGGACTGATCAATTCACATATTTGCAATATATACACTGATGATAAAGAAAGATTGAATATATTATCATCATTTGTTATTTCGGGGATTGAAAATAAAGAAAAGATTTTATTGATCGTCCCTTATGATCAACGGGATTATATATTTAAAGAACTTTCACAGTATATTGAAATGGATGAATATCTGCAATCACAACAAGTAGAGATAATTTCACTAGAAGAGTTTTTTCTGGATGCGGGTTGTTTCTCCCCTTATCGTGTAATATTAAAATTAAAGGAATTTACGAGTAGTCTGATATCAGAAGGACAGACTAAGTTACGCGTTGCCAGTGAAATGTCATGGTTGGGGGCAAATAATGACCATATTACTCAAGATTTTCTAAATTTTGAAAGATATATTACAGAATTTTGTGTAGAGGACAATTGTTTATTTCTCGACCAATTCGATAAAAATCAGATTGATTTAAAACTTCTAACTGACATATTCCTGCTACATCCCATTGCTATCATTGGTACAGAATTTTTTAATAAAACTATGGAGAATTCTAATCAGGAGAATACGGTAAATAAATTAAGACATGGTTTTGAATCGAATTTGGATTTGAGAAATGTATTAGAAGTACTTGAGTTTAGAAAGATTGAAGATCTACATATTTGGAATGCATTTAGTCAAAGTGAGAAACCTGCACTTGTATTGGATGAGACTAAAACTATTTTGAATTACAATGCGGCAATGGAAAGTCTTACTGGTTATCAGTTAGGTGAGATTAATGATCTTGATTCCTGGCTATCAATTTTAGTACCAGATATGAAGAAACGCGAAGCTATTTTAACTATAGTGGAGGAACCGAGGCCTCTTTTACAAAAAATTACTGAAATCGAAATCCAGAGAAGAGATGATGAGAAGAGATGGATAGAATTTTCAGCTCATGAGATATATCGAAGAGATTCCCCTACAAATCTCATAATACTTCAAGGAATTGATATTACAGTCAGAAAAAGGAAGGAAGAGCGCCTTCTTTTTCAGGCACGTTTGCTTGATAGTGTTCAAGAATCAATTGTTGCTATCAATTTGAATAAAAAAATAATTTATTGGGGAAAGGGTGCTAGAGATCTTTATGGATATCAAGCAGAGGAAATATTAGGATCAAACATATCAATAACCTTTCCTGAAGAAAAAAAGTCCAAAGAGTTTCAAAAAATAATAAAAACTGTTGAGAAGGAAACTTGGAAAGGTCAAATTAAGCAAAAGCGAAAAAATGGAACAATTTTTTGGGCTGGATCGCGAATATCTCTTGTAAAGGACCAGAATAGCTTTCCGTGCGGGTTCTTAAAGATAGATGTTGATATTACAGGCTATAAACAAACAGAAAGCGACTTGAAACTATCAGAACAAAAATACCGTAATATTTTCAATTCAAGTCCTTTTGGGATGATAGAATATCAACTGATGGAGGACGGACGATTAGTGTTTTTAGGAGCAAATCCCGCAGCAGGGGATATTTTAAAGGTCAAAACGAATCAATTCATTGGTAAAACAATAGAGGAAGCGTTTCCTCCTCTTAGCAAAACTGAAATTCCAGAAAATTATCGGAGAGTAGCCCGAACAGGCCAGGTGTGGAAACTAGAGCAAATTACATATGAGGATACACAAATCAAAGGAATCTATGAGGTAGTTGCTTTTCAAACTGAACCCATGAAGATGGTGGCATCATTTCGAGATAAAACCAGTTCTGAACTCGCTAAAAGACAACTCAAAGAGAGTGAAGAAAGATACCAATCCTTAATTGCAAATATTCCAGGGGTCACATGGATATCTACTTCAACGGGTCATACGAACTTTGTGAGTAAAAATATCTCTGATATATACGGATACTCTCCTGAAGAAATATATCAAGCGGGGAGGGAGTTATGGTTTAACAGAATTCATCCTGAAGATTTAGAAAGAGTAAAGGTAAAATTTAACAATCTTTTAGAAAAAAACGCCTCCTTTGACATTGAATATCGTATTAGAAGAAAAGATGGGGAATATATCTGGTTACATGATCGCGGTTTGATGGTTTATGAAGAAGAAGGAGAAAAGTGCGCTTACGGAGTGTTCTTTGATATAACAACCCAAAAACATTCAGAATTACTAGTAGAAAATTCTGAGGAGAAATATCGGAATCTGTTTAATAATGCCAATGATGCAATCTATCTATTTGAAATCTTACCAAATGGAGAAATTGGTCTCTTCATTGAGGTAAATGATATAGCCTGTCAGAGATTAGAATATACCAAAGAGGAATTATTGAATATGACTCCTCTGGATGTAAAAACAGATGAGGAGAATAAAAAACTTAAGAAAATGGGAAAAAAGATATTTGATCTAGTCAATAAACCATTTGAAACGGCACATGTAACTAAAAATGGAAGAAAAATTCCAGTCGAAATAAATTCACACCTTTTTTCATTAAGTAATAGACAAGTCGGACTTTCCATTTCTCGCGATATTACAGATAGGAAAAAGGTCGAGGAAGAATTGCGACAAGCTAAAAATAAGTATCAGCTACTTATAGAGAATCTCCAGGAGGGAGTTATACTGGAAAGTTTAGATCATCAATTCTCCTTTGTAAATTCAAAAATTTGTGAGCTCCTTGAATATACCGAAAATGAATTGATCGGGAAATATTGGAATCTCATTATTCCAGTTGAAGAATTTGCTAGAATTAAATTAGAATTTGAAAAACTTTCATTAAATCCAAAGCGAACATTTGAATCGACTTTACTAACAAAAGAGGGTGCGCTGTTACCAGTAATTGTAAATACTACACCAATTTATTCAGATCATGGAGCTTTGAATGGTTATCTTTCCGTTGTAACTGATATCTCCATTCTGAAACAGGCTGAAGAAGATCGATCTAATTTTGTAACAATGGCTTCTCATGAATTACGGACTCCATTAACCATAATTAGGGGATCTACTGAGTTCCTAGAAAATCACTTCGATAAAATAAATGAGTATCAACGTAAGAAATGTCTAGGAACGGTAATGCGAAATATAAGAAGACTTGAACGATTAGTAACAGGAGTTCTTGATATTTCAAAAATTGAGAATAACAACTTTAGTTTTGATTTAAAAGATGTAGAGATATGTAAATTTATGAAAGAGCAAGAAAAGGTCTATAGAAAGCATTTAAAAAATCAAATAATGTTTTCTTTACCTCCAGGATCCTTTAATGCATATGCAAATATGGATAAAGATCGAATTCGATTTGTTATAGATAACTTAATTGAAAATGCAGTCAAACACACCTCAAATGATTTTCGTAAAATAAACGTGCGAACAGAAATATTTCCAAATGTAATTACCATTTCAGTAGAGGATAATGGTACTGGTATTCTTCCTGAGAATTATGAAAGAATTTTTGAGCAATTTGTATCTCTTCCCTCTAAGTATTCGGTTATTGGAACTGGAATCGGTTTGTTTATTGCGAAACAAACTATGATTGCTCATGGAGGCTCTCTCACTGTCAGGAGTGATGGGATTGACAAGGGTTCTACTTTTACTCTAACTCTCCCTCGTGTATTTGGAACTCCTTAATCTCAGTTTCCCTTTTTTTCCTTATTGTTTTCCTTATTTTTATCATATAGTTAAGCATATTGTTTAATAGGTAATTAGGATTTAGATTGAAAAAATAATTATTTTCAAGCTGATCTAATGACACAATTTAAAGAAATAAGGTGAAAAACGTAATCAAAATATCCTAAAAATGATTTGGAGTGAACAAAATTGGAAACAGACCAATTTAAATCAGAATTCTTATCATTGACTTCACGAGAACTAAGACAGGTTCTACATATAGTTAAAGGATATTGTGAAATTTTAAATTCAAAAAATGAAAAACTGACTTCTAAGGAACGAGATAGGTGTTTTCAGCTTCTAGATAAGAATATTCTTCGCTTAGAACGTTTTGTTGGCAGTATCGATGAGCTTGATAATATAACGCAAGGTAACCTAAATTTAGTTCTGGATTCTGTTAATATTTCTGATTTACTAGAAACTATATTCGAACCATATAGAATAAGATTTGAAAAACGTTTTGAATACAAATTAATTCATAATGGTAAAAAGAATTCGATAGTTGTGGTAGATTCAGAACGCATTGCTCAAGCGATTGACAATATAATTCAAAATTCAATTGACCACACTTCTATAACTCGTAGACATATAAGCGTATTATGCAATCTGACTCTGACTGATATCATCAAAATCTCAATTTCAGATAATGGTGCTGGGATTTCCATTCAAGACTTGAAGAAAGTCTCAGATCCCTTTGTTTCAATACCCACGAAATACTCAATTGGGGGTACGGGTATTGGTTTATTCATTTCCAATATAATAATAAGAAATCACGGCGGAACAATGTCGATAAACAGTGCTGGAATCAATAAAGGCACAACCGTTGAATTTACAATTCCTAGATTTAGTTGAAGTAGTCTCAAATATTTAATTGGTCCAAAGAGGCATATTTTGTGGATATTGCAGAAATTACGTTATTAAAGGTAATATTTCAAAAATTGGGAATTACTAAACTCCCTGAAAGTCAGTCAGTCAGTAAAAACAATAGAGGAAATTAAAAGAATCTCAGAAGTGGTTGATCACTCATTAGCAGATGTAGAAACAACTTTACAGGTAATAGAGGACATTGCTAGTCAAACTAATATCCTAGCTCTCAATGCAGCAATTGAGGCGGCACGAGCTGGAGAATTCGGACGCGGATTTGCAGTTGTTGCAGATAATGTAAGAAGATTAGCTGAAGAAACCAAAACGAATGCTTCTGATATCTCGAATCTCACAGATCGGATGGTTACAAATATAGCTGGGAACATTTCTACCTTACATGAAACTATACAGGGATTTTCAGCACAATCTGAAGAATTTAGTGCCTCTAGTGAACAAGTAGCTGCTGCTACAGAAGAGCAAACAGCGGCAATGAATCAGATGGCTTCCTCAGCCGAAAGCTTAACCGAATTAGCAGATAATCTCTCTGAAACTGTTTCAAGGTTCAACCTAAATACTTAAACCTCTACGATATTCTTATTTTTTTTGAGGTAAGAATATGGTAGGACAAACTCTTATCCAAAAAATATTTTCTAAGGCTTCAGGTAACGAAGCTACTGGAGTAGCTGAAAACCAGATAGTTTTTGTATCCCCTCATAGAATTTTGTCGCACGATAATTCGGCAGCAATTTCTAAAACATTTTACAAGATTGTTGGATCCAATGGTAAAGTATGGGATCCAGAGAGAATCTTTATTGCTTTAGATCATGCTGTTCCTCCTCCTGACGCAGTGAAAGCTGACAATCACAAGGTTATCAGGCAATTTGTAAAGGATCAAAAAATAAAATACTTCTATGAAGGTGGTACAGGCATTTGTCACGAAGTTTTACCTGAAAAAGGGCATGTTCCTCCTAATGTTGTGATCCTTGGAAGTGATAGCCATACGACAACTCATGGGGCATTTGGAGCTGCAGGAATTCCAATTGGAAGGACCGAAACTGCTTCAGTATGGGCTATTGGAGAAACCTGGTTAAAGGTACCAGAGTCAATTAAGATAATTCTAAATGGTTCTTTACCTAAAAGTGTATATGCCAAAGATATTATCTTAGAACTTATTAGACAAATTACAGCAGCAGGAGCTACCTATAATTCTGTAGAGTTTTATGGTTCGACGGTGAAAGAGCTTTCTATGAGCGAAAGAATGACTCTTAGTAATCTTACTGCAGAGATGGGAGCTAAAGCAGGAATATTTCCAGTGGATACAGTCACTGATGAGTGGAATAAACAGTTTGGGTTCAAATACAACCGTTTAATAGCAGATGAAGATGCAAGATATGTCAACACAATTGAGCTGGATGTTTCAAATCTAACACCTCGTATTGCGAAACCTCATAAAGTTGATAATGTTGTGCCGATCGAAGATTTAGAAAAAACTCCCATAGATGTGGCATTAATTGGTACTTGTACAAATGGACGGTTGGATGATCTAGAGATTGCAGCTAAAATATTAAAGGATAAAACAATTAATCCTGGCGTACGATTATTAGTCTATCCTGCATCTCAGGATGTTCTGCTTCAAGCCACTCGTCAAGGTATAATTGAGGTACTTATTGCGGCAGGAGGTCAAATTGGAGTTCCCGCCTGTGGTCCCTGTTTAGGAGCATATGGGGGGTGTATCGCGGCTGGAGAAAAAGCAATATCCTCTGCAAACAGGAATTTTAAAGGTCGTATGGGTAGCAAAGAGGATACTGGTATCTACTTGGGTAGTCCAGCTATTGTAGCAAAATCTGCATTAGCAGGCTATATAACAGACGAGGAGGTATAATTAATGCGTTTTACAAGTAAAAAATTATGGATTTTTTCTGAAGACGATATCAACACAGATGTAATCTTTCCTGGACGCTATACGTATGAACCCCTCACCCCTGAGGAAATGGCTCAATATGCCATGGAGGATTATGACCCTGAATTTGTTAAAACTGTAGAGAATGGGGATATAATTATTGCTGGAAATAACTTTGGGGCAGGTAGTTCACGTGAACAGGCTGTTTCCTGTCTACAGGCTTCAGGAATTAGTTGTATCATTGCTAAATCATTTGCTCGTATTTATTTTCGTAATGCTATTAATCAAGCCCTCCCTCTTGTGATTTCACCCGAATGTTCAGAGTTTGTGATAAATAATAAAGACAAACTACTCTCAGAAATGCAAAAAATAGATGTAGATTTTGATAATGGGATAATCAAAGTTATGGAAAAGACATTTTCATTTCCTAAACTTGATGATCAGGCCCTCCAAATCTTTAAAGCTGGAGGACTAGTAGAGTACACTAAAACTAGACTCAAAAACCGGAAATAGGATTTTAGTTCATTACTCGCTAATACTTCCCATTTTCATGTCGTTGATCAGTTGTAGTCGATATCAACGAGAAAAAACATCAATTGGTAGTGATTTGTTTGCGGAAAACATCGCAATGCTTTTGATATATCCTCTCCCACTACGAATAACGTATTTTTAATTTGCATGTGTTTGAAAAGCGGATTTCCTCGGTTTTTACAGAGAATTTTAAACCAATCTATATACCACCCTTCATTCTACGACAACTTAGATATCAACTCAAATGGTGATACAATATGATAACAAATCTAAGTTATTTGAAAAGGCATATTTTTGCCTTATTAGCAATATCCCTTTTAGTAGGGATTGCATTCGCAGCCATTCTTCCCACTACAGGATTTTCAGGGATGATAGCTGCCGAAGATGATGATACTGATGATCTCAGTGAAGCTGAAACCTCTGAAACTGAACATGAAGATGAAGAGGATGAAGAGAAAGATGAAGACTCTGATGATGATGAGGTTGAAGATGAGATTGAAGAGAAAAACGAACGCGATGTTGAGATCGAAGTTGAAGATTATTCAGTTCAGATAAAAACTCGATTAAAATCTGGGGAGAATAAGGATGAAATCAAAGTGAAGTTCACGGTTGATGATAATCCAAAATTTAAATTAGAGTATGAATCTGAAGCGGGTGATACTGAAACCGAATTAGAATTTACTATCAAATTCAAGAGTATCACAGAATATATTGATGTCGATTCAAATGGAGTTTATAATAAGTCGATCGACGAAAAACTTCAAACACTTAATTTTGAAGATATGAACTTCCTGCTAATCGAATATTCAACTTCATCAGTATCTAATACAACCGTTCATCTATTCAAGTCTTCAACTGATGATGGACTATTTACACTCCAATTCTATGTTGCAGGAGAGTTTACTCCAGTTAATGGCTCGTTGGTTGCACCAACAGAGGTAAAGATCGATATTGGGATCCACGACTTCCCCTACATGAATGAAAGTTCTCTTCTTGCTCTCTATACTAAACTTGAGAGTGAAGCTGAATATGAATATGATGCCGATACAGAGGATGAAACTGAAGGTCTGGCTTCTGATGAAGAAGAAGTAGAAGTTGAGATGAGTGGTTTTGTTGGATTCTTCTCATGGAGTGAAGTGGTGGTCGTAGATGGCCAATCGCTTAATGTTTTATCAAGTCCTGTTGAAAATGACGATCTTGATTCTAATGAACAGAAAATTTACCTAAATTATCCTCATGGAAGCGAAATTATCCATGATCCGAAGGTTGGAGTTGCTGGAATACTCTCAATGGACATTGCTTCAATTGATGTTCCTGGATTTGAATCCCTTATTGTAGTTTTCGCATTCTTAATTACCACTGCATTAATTGGTTACCGTCGTCGACGGTAATCTTTTTTTACTCTTTTTTTTACCGTGAGATAACTATGTTTCCTAAGCGTCTTAGAGTATCAGGATGATAATGGCTTTTAGAACTAGTAATATTGAGAGAGAAAGAATATGTTGACAAATCTCAAACCTTGTAAAGTTGCTAGACCAACACTTCTTTCTGTCTTAATGGTCTCTTCCCTGTTCATACTCTTGTTTACAGCTAGTATGACTTCTTCAGATATTTCAGCCTGGACACTTGATGAAGATGAGGATGACGACGACTACGAGGAGTTCAATAAACGAGAGCTGCAGATCGAGGTTGATGAATATCAAGTCGAGATTCAATCAAAACGTAAAAATGAGACACTGGAAGATAAAATTGAAATATCCTTCAAGGCATCAGATGAACCTGAATTCCGTGTAGAGTATAGGTCCAACTCTGATTCTGATGAAAGTGAAATTTCCATAGAAATAAGGTTTCAATCTTTGATAGAATTTATAGATACTAACAGTAATAATATCTATGATGAGGATATCGACCAAGAACTCCTTGAGTATGACTTTGATGAAGATTTCTCACCAATCACTAATACTTCTTGGAAAAATCACCTTGATGAGATAATTCACACCTTTAACACCACATCTCAAGATGGTGTTTTCTCTCTTCAATTCTACATAGTAGAAGAAATTTCCGATGTATATGGAGAATCTATTGTACCAAGCGAATTAAAACTGGATATTGCAATAAAAAATTTCCCATTTAGTGAATCAAATTCGAAACTTGCTCTTTACACGAAATTAGAGGCAGAAAATGAGTTTGAACTCGACCACGAAACAGAAGATGAGGAACACAATCGTACTACTGAAGAACGCGAGGTAGATATGACTGTAGGTAATCTTACAGCTTTTTTCTCGTGGAAAGAATATGCATATATTGATCAGATCAACCGTACAGTGTATAGCAGTGATGTAGAGAGTGATGATGAGGATGATGAAAAGATCTATCTTATTTATGAACATGGTGAAATAATAATTCACGATCCAAAGATAGGAATTGAAAATATTACTAAATCAGTAATTCCTTTCATTCCAGATGATGTAATACCTGAAATTCTGTCCATTTTCACGCTTCCCAAGGAATCTTATCTTCTTCCAGTAGTAATCCTGACGACGATTGTGGTTCCAACAGCATGGTTACTTTCCAGAAAGAATCAGATGTAAGAGTAAACATACGCCAACATTTGCTTCATTCTGAAAGATTGAGTATCTTTAACGTGATTCAAAGTGAATACCAACAACCTCTCTGAAGAAGAATCGACTATCAATGAGTCCGTTATAAAAGCTCTTAATCATACAATTAGAAGGAAACTACTTTTAGAGTTATATAAACATGGATGGGGTGGATATTCGGAGCTTTCAAAGGTTTTGAACATCAAAGCTGGAAGTTTTTATCATCATATGCGTATTTTAGAGCAATCGGAATTAATAAAGCAATTAGAAGATAAATTATATGAAATAACCCCTCTAGGGGCACAAGCAGCAGAATTCATGAAAGGAAGTTTTTCTCCACTAGAAGAAGATCGTTATTTTCGTTTATTGAATCTGTATTCTCCACTTTCCTCTATGATTAATTCTTTTCCGAAATTTTTCCTTCCAATAATGATCCTGATCTATATTGTTGGAGGAATTTGGCTTGCAGCTCAACATCAGCTAAGTTTCCTTGGTTTTTTCATTCTTTTGACCGATGAACCTTCTACACCTGGTCTTATTAGTTTAGTCCATACTTTCATAGGATTGATGGGCGTGTACTCGTATTTTTTAACGATTTCTAACCGCGTAATTCCCCAAATCAACCTAGCGTCTCATTTACTCTTCCCAGGAACGACTTTCATTGGACTCTTACTTCTAATTAGCTTATTACCTGCATCAAAGTTTTACGATTCCATTCCACCAGAGATAATTGTTATATTTACGATAATCTATCAAATAATCAGCATATCGTATTATTTACATGTCTTTAACAAATCTCAAATACGAGAAATGAGTGGAATACTAATCATTTCACTTCTTCAACAGTACTATTACCTGCTAATTCTCTTTTTGCTTCCTTAAGAACCATCCGTAAGGAATAACCTTATCAAATCTAATCTCAAAATATAATCGATGCCCATAGATAAACAGAAATTAGATGCATTATTAGATGAGATTGCGCTACTAGACAAAAAAATTGATTCACGAAACCGAATCAAGCAAAAACCGCGTTTAACAACAACTCCCCATAGCTTATCTCCTCTAAAACAACCAGAATTACTTGAAACTGAAAAAATGCTTTATTTTCAATTCTGTCACTACTTCAAACTGACTATGCTCTCTATTGAACATACTGAGGTCGCTCTAGAAATCTGGATTAAGGGAGTGCTTCCTCACCTATTGAAACTCTTTAATCTTGAAAATGAGGAGTGGGAACGCCTATGTGAGATTGGAGATGGGGATTCTCAGACTCAACAAGAACTCGATGAAGATTGGATTACATTCTTCCGTGAAGTTGTTGAAAAGGGGAAAATTGAGGAGGAAGTGCTTACATTGATTCACGAAGGGAAGAAGAAAAAAGAATATCTTTCTCGCTCTGAATAAGACCTGATTAACCTACTTATACTTTTTTCTTCTCTTTACTCTTTTTTTGTTGGGGAGAAGAAACTAAGACAAGTTCATATTCACGTGAGCCAATTCCTTGAGAATGAGCAGCAGCTAGCTGTGTTTCTGCAATGATAGGCCGTGATTCTGGATCTACAAATCGACTATATAAGCCCAATTTTTGTTCATCAGCATTCAATACTTTTTCATCAGGTTCGATACGACCACTGGGAGAATTCATACCAGTTTCAGCTGGTGACATAGGAACTCCTTTTGCTTGTGTGACAAGATCTACACTTGCTTGATCAATTGCAATTGGATCATCAGAGAATAAGATTCCTTGATCTGGGACTAGGAGATGTCCTCCAGCTGACATACAGTCACAATGACTCGTGATATCTATAGCGATATTGAAATACCTTAGATGCTCTTTACCAATACCTTTCACAGTTCCACCGGCATTATCCATCATTCGCTCGACTTGTTCAACGCTAGGAACCCGACGCCGTAAGGCGAAAACTCGTTCTTTCTCCAAATCTTTTCCGTGATGGCATTTATCAAAACAGGCTAAACATGCAATGCATTTTTCGTCTTCATGGACAATTTTATTGTTTTCATCCAGTGATAAGCAGTTGTAAGGACATACACGAAGACAATCCCCACATCCTGTGCAATTCTCAGGATTTTTTGCATAGATATTCTTTCCTCCACCAAAATGAGCGCCTCCTTTTCCTTCTTTGCCTACACACCCGATACCTAGCTGTTTCAATGCACCTCCAAAACCCGCCCCATCGTGACCTTTAAAACGAGATAAAATAATTACTTTATCCACAACACGAAGTCCGAGTGCTAGCGCAACTTTTTGGATATGTTTTCCTTTCTCATTATGTACATGGATTACTTCTGTTCCCGCAATCCCGTCATCCATGACTACAGGAGCATTCATAGTCCCCGTACTAATTCCATGACGATTTGCTAGGTATACAAAACCTGGACCTATACTCATAGCCATTTCTGGATTGTTCCATTCCCAACCAATTCCGACACCTTCGCATACCCAAGGAGTTCCACCTGCTTTTCTGACCAGATCTACAGCTTTTCTGATGTACATTGGCCTTAGATGTCGAGTTTGGTTGCGTGCACCGAAATGGGTTTTTATGGCAACAATTTCTCCATTTTTAATCCAATCAGATAATCCTACCTCTCCCCACAAGTGTTCAAAGCGATCAATAAGAGAGTCTCCCATAGTTATTTCATCTGTATTGACATAAAATACTTTTGATTTCGTCATTACTAATACGTCCGTTCTTAATTTACGAAAATACACTAAATTTAATCTTAAAATAGAAATAATCTACAAAAATATCTTTCTATGGTTAAAGGTAAGAAGTTAGGTTTAACAATTGTAGATTGCTGAGATGAAGAACTATGATTTTCGTTTCTTCTCAGAAGTTTTTCTTTATTACCAATAAGGTGCTTAAAAGCTATTATCGGTATTCGGGAATAATCTCGGTAGCAATTGTCTCAAAAGACTTGAGTTGGGAGGGATCGAGAGAGGGATAGTAACATATAAATTCATCAAAGCCGATAGAGCTATACTTCGTGATGATCTCCTTGAAATTCTCTTCAGATGCAAATATTCTCTGTGCATCACTTCCATAGACTAATATTGACTTTTTAAGAGTGGTTGGATCCCGATTAATCTGCTTACAATATGATTCAACAAATTCAACCCTGTTTTTTGTTGCTTCAAACATTTCATCAGGACCTAGGCCCCATGGGCCGCCATAGGAGCTCCATGTGTCCGCGTAACGGATCGCAAGTCTCATCATTGATTTTCCCATCGCTCCAACCGTAATTGGGGGTCGAGGTTTTTGAATTGGAAGAGGAGAGGTAGGATTGTTTTGAATTTTGTAGTATTTCCCGTCAAAGGATGTTATTGGTTGTCTTAGGCATCTGTCTATGATCTGTATGGCTTCTTCAAACCTAGCTACTCGTTCTGGAGGAGACCAATCTTCCATATTTATCATATCATAAACAAGCTCCCCTTTATCACCTGGAATACCAGTTCCGATACCAATTTCCAACCGACCATTTGAAATATGATCAACTGTAGTAGCTTTTCGTACTAATTGAGCTGGATGATGCAATGGTAATGGACTTACCAATGAGCCGATTCTAATGGTTTTTGTGAATCCACTCAATCCTGCCAGAAGTGACCAGCAATCAAACCAATCACCAGTAGGATCATTATAATTTACAAAGTGATCCGCAATCCAGACACTATCAAATCCTAATGATTCAATTTTCTTCCATACTTTGATTGTCTCATTCCAAGGAAGTTGTTGAAGGGTGATGATTCCAAATTTTCGCGTTGTACTCATAAGAAATGTACTTTTTCATATTAGGTTAAAAAAGGAAATGATTGAAGATACTAAAAAGGAATAAACTTGTTATGAATTCTTGGCCCTATGGATAAAACGATAGTGAACTGGATATTTAATCGGTATAAAGACGAAAGAGCAATCGTTAGACAGTTACGAGAAGGTATCACAGCCAAAATTTTTGTTGGTACCAATTCTATGCTTTCATTTGTCCAGCTTGATCCATTTTCCGAAGGAGAAAGCCACCAGCATCCAGAGGAACAATGGGGAATATTATTAGAAGGTAAATGTACTCGAACTCAAGATGGACAGGAGTTTGAAATGCAAATGGGTGACTTTTGGATCACCCCAAGTAATGTTCAACATAGTTTACGGACTTCTGAAATGTCAGCAGTGATTCTAGACGTTTTCAGTCCTCCACGTCCAGAATACTGCTCTGATGGGAAAGGATTTGGGAATATTGAAAAATCGGAAGCTCCAACCAAACTAGGAAATTTATAATTTGAGACTTCAGTTAGAAATCCCTTCCTTGACAAAGATCCATCCAATAATTGCAAAATTTAATCTCTCTTCACGGAAGGTGAAAAAGAAATAGGAAGATACTAGAAGGGAATGAATGTATCTTCTGCGGTTATTGACTTTATAAGCTGAACCACAAGTTTCACAATGTTCTCAACATCATCAAGACTGATGATTTCACTGGCAGTATGCATATATCTATTTGGAATTGAAATTAATGCTGTTGCAGCACCTGAGAGTTGAATGGCGTTTGCATCAGTACCCGTTCCTCTGTTAAGTGCGATTCGTTGAACAGATATTTCATTTTCTTCTGCAACCTTGAGAATTCGTTGAAAAAGGACAGGATTAAAATTTGGGCCCACACAGACAATAGGACCTCCACCTAGTTTCGTATCACCTACTTGTTTCTTCTTGATTTCAGGATTATCGGATGCAAATCCAACATCAAAAGCAATACCGACATCAGGTTTAAGGTTTCTGGAGGCAACTACTGCACCACGAAGACCGATTTCTTCTTGTACAGTACTTACTCCGTGAACACTAGCATAGAAATCTTTGTCTTTTGAGAGTTCTTTCATAATTTCTGCAACTATGAACGACCCAATGGCATCGTCAAAACCACTTGCAACAGCATATCTATGCTCTCCAAGACGTTGATAACCATAATCAAAAACAGCAAAATCACCTATATCGACTTTTTCTTGGGCTTCTTCCTTCGATTGAAAGCCACAATCGATGAATAGCTTCTCCATTTCAGGTGCTTTTTTTCGTTCTTCTGGTTTTGTTAAGTGAATAGGTTTTTTGCCAATTACTCCAGGAATGAATTTCCCTTTCGAAAACATTTTTACTCGTTTGCCTGGTAATGTAGATGTGTCAAAACCCCCAAGAGGGAGAAACCAAAGAAACCCCTTCTTATCAATATGACTGATTTGAAAGCCAATTTGGTCAATATGACCCGCTAACATTACTTTAAACGGTTTATCAGGATTAACAACTGCATATAGGTTCCCAACACGGTCGCCATAGACTTTATCTACTTTGTCTTCAAGATACTCTTTTATTACTCCTTGAGCTGAGAATTCATATCCCGTTGCGCGAGGAGTCGTGATCAATTTTTCTAAAAATTCTTCATTTGCTTTGTAAGTCATTCTTCTAATGCCTTCTTGGTTTTATCTTTTTAAAATGGAGTAATGTATCATTGATAAGGTGTGATAACCTGTAGCACATCATCAAAGTCAATTCCAAGTTCTTTCACCTTCTCAATGCTGGGACAACCTTTTGCAGTCCATCCTCTTCGTTCATACACTTTCTTTTGAAGTTCTGAATATTGTTTTTCTCGATACTCACGCAGAACTTTGATTTTCTCTTCTGTACTCCACTGCGAAGGATCTAAACCAACTTCCTCTTTTATTTGAGTGTCATACCTCGCTGTTCTACTCTCATATTCTAATACTGAAACTGGGCCCATAGCTCGGTATGGGAAATTAGAGTCGTGTTCCTTTAAACCTTTGCCTTGACGTACGTTGAAAATCCTCTGAAAATTATAAACACGTTCAGACATTTTGATGAGATCATCTGGAGTAGATTGAATACCGGTTACACCGCTAAAATATTCTGCATACCATTGAACATGCTTGGGAACTTTAGCACGCGCATCAGCTAGTTTTAATGGCTTTTGTGGATTCTCATTATTGTCTGGAGGAATTACATCGTTCCACGGCAGTTTACAGAGTCCGTTTAACCCGAACCAAGTTCTCCAATAGGGGAACCATGCCAAGGCCTCAGCTTTGTCTTCAAAAGTCGGTAAATTCTTTCGTACTTGGTCTTCAAAGATAAGCCAGGCCTCGTCGTGTTGTGGTCCTTTCAATGCAAATCCATATCCTCCTTGTTGGGCCACAGATTCTTTTGTGACGTATTCAGAGAACTCTAAGCCCTTGTGTTCCATTCCTATGTCCTGTAGAAATTGAGGATCGGCTCCATACTCTTTAGTAAAATGTTCCTTCATAGAACGAATCCCCTGTCCAACAATAACTCCGAAACCTTCTCCACGAGCCATCTGATGGATCAGTTCCATGGCAGCTAATCCGCTTCCAAAGTTTAGTTCTAACCCACCTGTGATGTCTGTGTTAAGAATTCCAGCTTCAAAGCATTCCATTACAAATGCTATTCCTGTACCAATCGAAATCGTATCTAGACCATAAGTATCACAGTAAAAATTCGCTTCAAGGACAATTTTTGGATCCCATACTCCCCAATTCGATCCACATCCAGCAATGGTCTCATATTCAGGTCCATCCACATAAACCTCTTGTCCTTTAAAGGGGCCTGTGAGGACAACATGTCCTTTTGAGATATGACTACAGGCGATTGTACATCCAATCCAACAACCATCTGCCCCTGTTCCTGTATTTGTGTAAATCTTACGCCAAACCTCACGAGTATACGGAAAATCTTCTCCACTTAAAGTTTGATGGCCACCAAATCTGAAATTTTCCGTCGGTAATAAATCAAATTCATGCATAATTTCCGGAAGATGGCCAGTTCCTACTATACGCATTTCATTTTGTTTGGGGTCATTTTCAATGATTTCAAGATTATGCTGTTTTCCAGCATTTTTCCCTTCTGGTCCCGCTGGGTTGTTAATTTTTGCATTTACTCTTGGAGATCTGCAAACTAGTGCTTTTAATTTCTTATCAGCGAAAACAGTTCCAATACCCCCTCTTCCCGCTTGTTTTGAGGATGCCCATTCACGTTTTTTATTGTACCACGAAAAATTTAGACAACTCATCTTGGTATGTTTTGCAGCTTCACCTGTAGATACCACTGAAACCCGGATTTTTTCCCTCTCTGTTGAATCTACTGCATATTTTTCAGTTAACTGTTGTGTCAAGATATGACTTTCTTTGGGCAGATTTTGAGCTTCTTCAAGAGTTACTCTTCCCTCATCTCCATTGATAAATAGAACGACTTCTTTTTCCGCTTTACCTTGAATTTCTAATCCGTCAAAACCACTGAATTTAATATATGGGCCGAAATATCCTCCCACATTAGAATCTATGACTATACCAGTTAAGGGGGAGATTGTGGTTACGATTGACTTTCCAGAACCTGGGTAATATGTACTTCCTCCTAATGGCCCTGAACTTATGCATATTTCATTTTCTGGATCATCCCACTTTACTGGCCGATCCTTGGGTAATCCATGCCACATGCGATACAAATCAAAACCTTTTCCACCGATGAATTTCTGCTTCATCTCTTCGGTGACTGGTTTGATACTAATTTCATTCGTCGAGAGGTTAACATACAATGTTCTATTTGCGTAACCTTTTTCAACAGGACGTAATTCATATTTTAACTCTGTGAGGAGTGTCATTTCTTAAATTCTCCTTGTAAATGCGTATTTATTTTACTCATTGAATCTGAAAACGAAATCGGATTTGAATGATTATTTTTCTCCTCGCTTTATCTTTTTTCTGTACACACAATAGTTTATTATTTTCGACTGTTAAGAGGGCCAAAATTGTGCATTAACCAGTATTCTTAATTATATGTAGATTAAGATGAAAATTTAGCTCTTGATAATAATTTAAAATCGTATACTATGGTGGGTTAGAAATGGAAGCTGGTAAACTGAGTAGTAATGAACTTGATGGGGAGTCGAATGTTGCATGGATGATTTTTACCACTGGAGTCTTTGTAATTCTGGGAATAATTCTTCCTATTCTTCAATATTTTGGTGGTTTTATCAATTTTTCTCGCTACCAGGGTGGCTCCACTGTTAATCAACGAGTGGATTTTTATTGGAATATTATGGAATATAGTTCACAGTCTGGTAGTGGATCCAAAAACTTAATTGAAGTCGCATTAGATTCAAATGTGGGATTGATCTGGATTTTTATCCAAGTATGGGGACTTATCTGGATAGTCACGCAAATTGTTGCCGCTGCACTCTTGATTTTACCAATTATAGACAAGGTTAACATCGAAAAAAGCCGTAAAATTGAATTAACAAAGATAGGACTTAAGATCGGCTTAGTAGGAACTGGTATCGAATATTTGCTTTATATAATCGTGCTCATCTTTGAGAATTGGGAATTAGATTTTGGTGCATATAGCCTAGCAGAAACACCTTCTATAAATCTGTTTCTTGTTGTAGGTTTTGCTTTAGCTTGGTTTATGTACTATCTTGGATATTCTTCCATTACGGATGAATTTCCTGATATCTACTAACAATGATATTGAATATAAATGACCTCCTCATGAAATTTCCGATTTTTGATACCCACACACATTTTTTTCCTCCTAGGATGTTTGGAAGGATCTGGCAATACTTCGAAGCAAATTACTGGCCAATTCATCAAAAAGGTCCTATAGACTCTCTTGTGAATGAATTGGTTTCTATTCATGATGTTTGTAATTTTATTGTCTTGAATTATGCCCATAAGGGGGGGATAGCTAATTCCCTGAATAATTGGACTCATTCTTTCTGTTCTTCTGTTGGTGATGGTACTCAGGCAATACCCTTTGGAACTATTCATCCAGATGACGTAAATTGTGAATTAGAAACAGAACGTATTTTTCGTGAATTGAATTTTGCAGGAATGAAATTACAATTGATGGTAACCTCCTTTTATTTATCAGATGAGCGGTTGCTTCCATTGTACCAACAAATCGCTGATTATGATCGGATTTTGCTAGTACATATTGGAACAGGGCCCGATCACTCTAATTTTCATCCTTCTAAAACATTAGAATGCCCTTATGTCGGTGTTCAATACCTTCGTCCATTTTTAGAAAGATTTCCGGAGTTAAAAGTAATTGTTCCCCATTTAGGAGCCAATGAATTTCATGAAATGTGGACATTAATCGAAGAATATCCGAATTTATATTTTGATACAGCCATGGTAGGTGTGAAGAATAATCCAGCCTTTGATGACCCTTTGGCCACTATAGAAAATCATGAATTGGAGGAGTTATCAGATCGGCTTATGTTTGGTAGTGATTATCCGAATATTCCCTATCCATATCAGAATGCAATTAGTAGTTGGTTAGATCGAGGGATGAGTACTTCATTTTACCAAAAATTATTTTATCAAAATGCGCAACGGTTATTTCGAACGTATAGTTAAATGACTTAAAAATTCAGATACTTACATATCTCTGAAGGTCAATGAGGAACGATCACAAATTCTCCTGAATATAGAGGATTATCATGTTAAAGATATCATTTGTCTCGGCTGGTACTACCAGTTCCCAAACACCAGTTATGGCCACATTAGGGTATGAACTAGTAAAAAGATGGATGAAAGATCAACCCCAGAGTGTTCCAAACTTCCCTCTTGCGTGTATTTTCGATTTTTCGAATATGTATACAACCATACAGTTTTTTGCCTCTGATAAGATCTTAATGCGGATGGGGGAACTAACCTCTATCACAGAGGAAATGAAGGAGTCTTCTCAGACTCTAGACTGGTCTAAATGCAGTTTCCCATCAAAATTTGCACATAAAGATACAAATGACCCACTATTCTTTATGATTCCCGTATTTGAACGTGGGATGACTAGTACCGTATCTAAATCTGATACTCTTGAGCTCACACGACATATTTGTGAGATTGCTGATGCTATAGAAAAAGCAGGTGCAAAGTACATGTTTTTTGATTTGCCACTGATTGAAGCGAGGCAGCAAAGATTTTTTGAGATCGCTGCCTTATTGAATTCAAATATGATTTTAGGTATTGTTGATCTAAATAAAGTAAGCGTAAATAAAGTCATTTCTGAAATTCAAACACTAGAAAGATTTCTCAAAGATTATAGCATGTTTGCAGAACCTGGATTAAGTTTAAACGGGTTAGTATTTAATAAAGTATCTGAGAAAGTTCTGAGCGAGAAATGGATAGAACAGGTAATGGAATCTTTTTCATATCCAGTCTTAGGAATGGTAAGGGAAGATCCCGAATTTAATAAAATAATTCCTCAATATGAACTCCCTACGGTTGATTCACAATTTCATAAAATGAAATGTGCCAAAGACTTTCAATCCACTACTGAAATGATATTACAGATAATAAGCGATTCTACTTCATTACGTACGGTTTCAGCAAACCAATATCAAAGCTTAGAAAACAAAATTTTTAGTACCTGACAATCCCGATCTTATAGCTTTCTTCTTAGTTGGGATCGAAATTTTGAGATGTCTAAATCGTCATTGAGAATAATCTGTGATATTTCTCTCTGTGTAGGAGTAATAAGAGCGGCAATTTTAGATTGAAAACTTAAAACCTGTTCATCACGAGTGATAATATCCAGAAAACGCTCTTCATCTAGACTTAATTGGGAGATGAGTTGTTCAACGGAAGGAGCTTGATTTAATAGTGATGCGATTTCATCAGGTGACCGGCCTGTGACAAAACTTAAACGAGTTATAACCTGATCTGTCGATACTCCCGAAGTTAACCGTATTAAATCCTTTGGTGTTAATTTTTTCCCCGTCAGTGAGAAAATATTTTCGCCAAATTGGTCTAGGTCATCGGTGGCCTCAATTGCGGCACTAAGTTCTTCTGGGGCCACAGAAATCCCCTCCTGTTGTAATGCTAGCTCCAATATTGTTTGGTCAGGGAACAGACGGGTTCGAAAACTCTTTGCTAGACTTCGTAATTGATATGCATGTGCAGATACATATACAGCAAGAAATGATAATAACAATCCAAATGTTACAAAAAATCCTCCCCATTTGAGTGTATCAAAAGCTTGACGATTGTAATTATATATCGTGGTTAATCCTTGTGATACAATGGTAATCTGGGTAGATTGGGTTTCAACAACAATGGTTGTAATTTCTTGGGTATATGTTTCGACAGTAATATTCTGTGTTGTTATCCGATAATCTAATGAAACTTCTTGAGCTACAGCATCGTGAAACCCTTCTGAGCAATTTACCTTGAAAAATATTGTACCCTGTAGAAATACTGGTTCATTGAAAGTTAAATTGAGGAGAAACTCTGAAAACTTACCTGTATCAAGCGAATCTATTGAGGTAGGAGACCAATTCATTGACACATTGTAATCTGTAAAATTCCCTAAAACGTAGACAGTTATGTTATGGTATGTGAACAATGGATTTTTATTTGTTACATTGACTAAAAATAGTACTGATTGATTATTGGACGTACCGTTTGCCGTTGTTCCTAAAATTTTATATGGGATGGAGTTCTCATAACCTGGTACTTCCAAATTATTGGTTACTGATTTTTCAATATCTGAAAGTATTGTTTGATTTCCTACTGTAGGTTCATACTGACGAATAGACTCTATGAATATTGGCGGTTCATAGGAGGACAATCGACTCTTAATTGGTTCATTGGGGTTAGATTCATTCATTATCGATATGTTAAACTTCCAGATGCCAAGGGATGGATAATCAAAGATCACCGATTTTGGATGACTAAGTGTAACAGGAATAATATTTTTCTCAGTATAATTTGTAATCTGAAAGCTACTCCCATTTGGATGAATAGCAGTTAATTCAAAGTCTGAACCTGAATTATTCCAATTTAAATCCCACTTTAAACGACGCACATTCTGTGTAACGTTATATGAGAACAAATTTTGAGATACATTACTGGTTAGAATCATATCAGAAGAATTAATTAAAGACCATCCTGAAGCTCTATCTCTAGCTTGTAAGAATCCTTCTGAAAGAGTTAGTGTATCATTTCCAGCAAAGAATTCTCCAAATGTTCCATATGTGGCATTTACTGATATATTACGTAAGAAATTTTCATCAAATTCAAACGCTGATCCTTGGAAAAGGCCGATTGAATGAATCTTAATATCGTTCATTCTAGCCATCTTCACAGGGCTTTCTGAGTAAGGCCCTCCTTGTGTATTATCAGAAAAGGAAAAATTACCTGGCTCACTTAAAAATCCAGTGTAATTTAGGTTGGTAGAAACATCGGTACCCCAAGGGCCAGTGTTATGTGCTCCGTCAGTAAGAAACAGTATACTCTTTAGCGATGAACTATTTCTTTCATTATTTAGAAGAAGCTCAAGAGAAAAATTCAGTCCAGCCCAGGCATCAGTCCATCCGTTCCCTACTAAGTTATTAGATTCGTTTAGTAATTCTGAAATGTGGGTTTGATTTGAAAAATAATCCAAATCTGCATGAACAGTAGCATCATTTGTCCAATTCCCATCTCGATCACCTGCAAACGAGACCAAGGCAATACGATCATTCGATAATCCTAAGGAATTAGATTGATTTAAAATTTCCACAAATTCTCTAATTGCTGATTGCGCAATAGGCATTCTTGTAGCATCCATACTTCCAGAGATATCAATGCACAATACGATATCGGAATCAATTAATGGAGGTGCAGGTTGTGGTTCTAAAAATATGTTTCCTCCTGTTGTAAAATTCCCTACTACAACAGTTCTATTTAGTACCACTTCTTCCGTCACATTAACTTCCACTTCAATCGTCCTGTTCACTAGAACGGGAATGTCAATTTCCTTTTCCTGGGGAACCTCATTAACAACTTCCACAGGGGGTAATGAGGTAAAAGCAAAAAGTGGTGCTGTGACCATTACAGCAATGATTAATGCTACAGCTCGTTTGTGTTGCTGGAGAGCTTCTAAGTAGTAACTTCGATTCTGAAGGAATTTACGTGATGCCACACAATCAGCCATCTTTTGTGAGGAAGTTGATTATAAATGATTTGAGTCTGTTAAATGAACTTTTTCATTTAAATTTTTCTCATGACAGATTTAGATTTAATATACAGAGATTAAATAATTAAGGCTTTAAATTATCCTCCACCAATGGGTGGGACGATAGTTACAATATCTCCCTTCTTTACAGAAATGGTCAGACATTCTTTTGAATCTGTGTCGATACCATTTAAGAGTACATGAAAATGACTTTTTATTTCGCCTGTGTCGGGTTTAGCAATGTGATTGATCAGAGACTTACCAATTGCTTCTTCAAGATATTCAAAAATTTCCATAATTGAATTTCCTTCAGCAATAAACTCGCGTTTCCCAGCCCATCGTTCCAATGGACCAAAAAAAATGACTTTGATTCCCATTCTCCTAGTCTCGTACTAATGTTTCTTGTGGTATAATAATTACGACCGTTCTTCCCGTATTGTCTAACATAATTTCCCATCCATGAGCTTCCACTATGCGAGTGATGATTCTTAATCCCATCCCTGCATCACCTTCGTGAACCATAACTTCCTCTTGGAACATTTTAGACCGAATATCTACTCGTACTGGCTTTCCATCATGAGTAAGAAGGATATGTACTTCCTCATCGGTATGTTTAGAAGCAATTTCAATTGTTTTTGGTTTTGCATGTATGACTGCGTTTTCAAGTAAATTTTTAAAAACCTGATATAATTTATCCCTGTCAGCATATAAAGGGGGGAGATCAGCTGTGGTAAATATAATGGATGGGGGTACTGTTGCCTCGGCTACTTCTTGTAAAAGTTTATTGAGGTTTATTTTGATTTTTTCACCTACAATTAGTCCAGCATCCGCTAATTCTATAGAACGATTAATTAAGGAGGTAATTTGACGTGTTCTTCGCTTTATAAGTTCAATTTCATCAGTATCAAATGATCCCTTCCTTTCAATAAGTTCGGTTGTGGTTAAGATTAAAGCGAGTTCGTTCCTTAAATCATGTTTCAGAGTATGAGCAAATTTACTTAATTCCTGCCTTTGAAATTCGAGTTCCACATTTTTCCTCATCATTTCCTGACTTAGATTTTCTCCGACCAAAAACTGACGATATATCCCCACAATGAGAGCTAAGGAACCCAAAAGTGTGAATAATGGAGAAAATGTAAAGATGAAATCATAAAGAATATCAGGATAGAAATTTCCGCTGATGATGATTTCAAATTCATCAAAAATTTCATTTAATATGGAAGGAAGGGTTAGACTGAGTCCAAATATTATCCATGGACCAGAACCTGTTTTCAAGGTAACTGTTCTCTTCATTCCATAGATAACTAACGCTATTCCACAACAAACTACAATGAGCATTAATAAATTTGAAAAAAACCAAAAATAATGGTTAGGGTCAACCTGAAGAAATCTCAACCCAGATTGTATCAAATTTATACCGAAAGACATGATTATCTGCCTCTAATTTGAAGAAACATCTCTTGGTTTAGATACACTTTCTTAGTTGTATTATTTTCCCACTACTCATTAAAAAAAGTTAATATTCAAATTTGGGGCTCCATTCATTTACTCCATCTTTGAGTAATTGGAATAGATGCCATGGACTGTTATAATTATCACCTGGGCCAAATACGTCCATTCCAGTTCGTATAATCTCTCCTGTATCATTTTTGTAAAATACAGATACCCCAGGCATATATTTCTTGTTTTCAAATTCATAACCCATGTCTTTGGTGAAGGAATTTGATTTAGCTGATACAAGTGTAAATTTCCAATTTCGCCTTTTAGCAAATTCTTGTTGGACTGCAGGATCATCAGGTGAAACCACAATAAATGCCGCCCGATCCGTTAAATGATGGAGTAATCCATTAAATCCATCAGCCCACATCGTACAATAAGGGCATTTCTTTCCCATATTATGTATTACGATTAAATCTTGATTATCTCCAAATAGTTCGGAAAGAGACACCTTACCGTTTAGGGTGTCAAATTTATAATCGTGAACATCCTTTTCTGAAAGAGTCTTTTTTAATCCAACTACCTCTTTTTCTTTCTCCCACATCTCTTTTTCTAGTTCGCTTATCCTTTCTTCTAATTCTTTTTTCGAGTTTAAGTTCATTTATACATCCTCAAGTAATTCTTAAATCCTTCTCATGGAGAGTAATCTTCAGGTTGTTCATTAACCTCTCTCTGATTAAGAGGAAGATATTAGAACCGAATTAAAAAGAATTTAATTCAGAATTTCGAACTTATCTAATCCTAAAATGAAAAAAGAAATATGAGGAGAGCTATTTCTCTCCGAAAATTCGAGCAATGTCATTGGCGACGCCAGTTGTAGTACTTGTTCCACCCATATCGTAAGTACGAACTTTACCATTTTTTACATTTTCAGTAATTGCAGCTTCAAGATTATTTGATAGTTTAATTTCTCCTAACCATTCCCACATCAATGCAATTGATTTTATGGCGGCTATAGGATTTACTTTATTTTGTCCAGCATATTTGGGAGCACTACCATGATTTGGTTCGAATACACCAAATTCTTTTGATGTTGAGGCCGAAGCTGCAAATCCAAGACCACCACTGAGCATTGCAGCTTGGTCAGTGATGATATCGCCAAACATATTCGATGAAACAATCACAGAATATTCATCAGGCCGTTTCATTAACCACATGGCTGTCGCATCTATATTCTCATCCCACCATTCTACTTCTGGATATTCAGAAGCAATTGCTTTAGCAGTTTCCAGGAATAAACCATCAGTAGCTCGAATCACATTAGCTTTGTGAACAACAGTTACTTTATTGCGACCCGTCGTCTTAGCATACTCAAAAGCTTTACGAATAATTCTATCACATCCAGCTTTCGTAAAAACACGACAACTGACTCGAATGTCGTCATCAGAGGCACCTGTTCTCGCTTGGAATGCTTCAAACTTATCAATTGTTTTTAATTCAGGAATTAAACTTTCAAATTCGACCCCACTGTACAGACCTTGGGTATTTTCTCGGAACGTTACAATGTCAATGTGCGGAATAGATCCATCGATTTTTCTAAAATTTAACGGGTTACCCTCATAACTTTTGGAGGGTCGCATATTGCTGTATAGATCAAAAACCTGCCGCAATCGTACAATAGGTGAACGATAAGTTACACTAAACTCTTTTTCTACCTTTTGAACACTTGGATCAGTTCGTGGTTTACTTGTAATTGCTCCAAATAATGCCGCGTCACATTTTTTCAATGCGTCGATGGTACGAGAAGGTAATGCATCCCCTTCCTTTTCAAAAATCTTAAAACCAATATCTAATGGGATATATTCCGCATTAAAATCAGCTATATCCAAGATCGCTTTAGAAGCCTCTAAGACGTCTACTCCGATTCCATCACCTGGAAGAAATCCAATTTTGTATTGTTTACTCATTTTTTCCTCTCCTTAATTCCCTTTACTCATTGATATTTTTAAAGGTCCGTAGTGGAGGAAATCACAGCGATGAAGGATCTCCCCTTCTGCTGTCCGTCCTGGACCTCGTTCTCCTTCCCACGAATGTTGATAAATATTCTGAACGATTTCATATGCCATTTCGTGTTTAAGTGCTAATCCAGCTCCAGTGACTGGATGTCTTAAGCGATTTCCAGTATCTGATTTTCCAACAGTGCCATCTGGATTTTTGGCATATTCAATTGGTTTGCCCACATCATGTAATATAGCACTCGCTATTAAAACATCAAGATTGATGGGAACTCCACTTTCGATAAGAATTTTTGCCGATTGAATTGCTAAATTTGTTACAATGCGGACATGATCCGCATAACTTACCTTTAAGTTTGGAATCAAGAGTGTGAATGGAAAATCCATATCAGTCCACCCTTTTTCATCATTACCAAGTCGTAAAGCTTCGACACAGACGTCTATAACTTTTTTTCTTAACTCTTCATCTGATATTTGTTCTAATTGATCCTTAAATGATTGCTTAACATAAGTCTGCATATCTATCACCCAAGAATTATCATTAAACCTTCTATCTGAAGTTAGGAAGCGATTCTCTCCACCTGTAAAAGAGTTATGTTTATACAAAATTCTGTTCAAGAAAGGTGGGAAGGTCTCGAATATTCGAAATTTTACCTAAATAGTTGGGATGGTTTGAGTAATTATCTGTAAGAGTGTTAAATCGTGAATTTTCAATCCACAATGCTTTTATTCCGTATCTAAGTGCTCCGCCAACATCTGCTAAGATATCATCTCCGATATGGAGAATCTCCGAGGAATTTGAATCTGGAAATGATTCATTAATGAAGTGGAATATCTTAGGAGAGGGTTTTTTGTAACCAACATCTGCAGAGAAGATTATTTTTGTAAAATAATCTGTTAAATTGTAATACTCAATTAATTCCCAACCATTTGGTGCCCAACTATGATTTGACAAAAGAATTAGTTGAATCTCCTTGTCAATCAAATAATCAAGTGTGTTATACACACCCTTGAAGGGAGAAACTAAGTGTGTCACATCAGAGAAATAAGATGTCATCACTTTGAAAGCAGTTTTTTCTAGGTTAGCAGTTACTGGAAACTGATAATTTTCCCAAATCTGTAATAAGATTTCATCATTGCGAAATTCAATTTCGGTAGTGTAATCACGCATTTTCTTGCGTACAATCGTGTAATATTGAGAGTAGAGATCTTCAAATGGGATTTCGGGAACATTGGGATGAGATTGAAGAGCTTTTTCAAGTGTTACACGAGAATTAAATTCCTTAGCGTTAAAATGAACTAATGTTTCGAAAAGATCCAGTGAAATTGTTTTGATTGAGTTCAATATAACACCATAGAAAGAGAAGTAAAAATTTTTCCTATACTCCTGTAACCTTGTATATAGTTTAATATTTATTGTTTAGAGGAAAATTTCTCGTCAGTTTTTCAAGCTCTTTATAGAAGTGCGAATAAGAGGTATATAAAATACTGTGCATTCCATTTTCGATTCCTGCTTGAACATTTTCTTCAAAATCATCAATAAAAATTAATTCTTCGGCTTTAACTCCCATACGTTTAGTGGCAAGTAGATATATCTCTTTTTCAGGTTTTCTCGTTCCTTCTAAACAAGAATATAATAGTACATCAAAAATAGAAAAGTCTATTTTAGAAAGAAAGTTTACAACTGGAACTTCAGTATTGGACAAGATTCCAATTTTCAATCCATGTGCTTTAAGGTCCGAAGCTAGTGTGAACATGTAGTCTCGTGGAGAATAAGATCTTTTTATTGCTTCAGTCCAAATTGAAGGAGGTAGATTGTCAATCATGGGAATCTCACTAAATACTCGTTTCCAGAACTCCCCTTCCTCAATCATTCCTTTCTGGAACAGGGGCATTAAAGGGGAGGTGAGTGATTGCAATTTATCAGGACTAACGTCAAGCAGATTCATAATATATGATTTCATTTCTTCTGCAGGATTATCGATTAATACTCCACCTAAATCAAACAATACCCCTTTGATCACCAAGATTACTTCACAACTTTGAATATGTGCACTTTATGAGGGAAAATGCCTATACTTCATGTAGGATAATATTTCATAAAAGTATTTACCACCAAATACTCCTGATGTTTTGAGTCCTCCTAGGTGAGGATAAAAGTCGTCGAAATGAAGATGATCGGTGTTTATTGAGATTCCTGGTGCCTCTATTTCATCAAAAAACCGATTAGCGATTTTAGAGTCAGCTGTGTAGACTGATGTTCGTAATCCATATGGGGAATTGTTTGCCTGATTGATTGCCTGTTCAAAATCTTTAATTTTCATCACAGGAAGTACAGGGCCGAATGTTTCATGATACCACATTTTGCAACTCAAATTAACATCTGATAAAATGGTTGGTTTGTAAAATAACCCCGCGGCATCCTTTTCACCCGCATAATTAGTTCTAAATCCTCCTGTTTCGATTTTTGCTCCTTTCTGAACAGCTTCGGCTGTCATGTCTACGATTTGATAGAGGGCACGAGTCCCGATTAGAGGTAAATCCGTTTTTGGATCAGAAGGTAAACCAGGTACTAGTTTTTCTGCTTTTTCTACTAAAACTGAAATGAAATCATCATAGATACTCTCGTGCAAAAATAAGCGTTTTGCAGCTAGACAGATCTGGCCTGAACCAAAAAAGCGTGCGTGAACAATGTAATCTGTAACTTTATCTATGTCAACATCCTTCCACACTAAGCTTGCTCCACTTCCTGCTAATTCAGGAACAAAATGCATACCACGTCTGATAGCCTTGCTCATGAGTTGAAGACCGACATCAGAGTCTCCATAATAGACCATAGCATTCAATGGTGAGTCATTAACCATATAATTAGCAATTGGCCTTCCAGGGCCAATTATAGCTTGAAAAGCACTAATGGGAAAATCCATTTCTTCCATAACATTACGAAGCACATAGGCGAGCTCCATATTAGTCAAGGGGACTCGAGTTGGAGTACGGGTGACTGTAGCGTTCCCAGCAAAATAGGATGAAAAAATTGCTAAGAAACCGAGACCCAGAGCGGCATTATAGGGAGGAAAGATTCCTACTGCCCCAAATGGATAACGATGTACGTATGTTTTTTCCCCTTCTAGACTACAGGGGATTTCTTTAGGAGAGATTCTTTCAGATGCAAATTTCACCAAATTATCATTTAAAGCCTTAAACACATTTCTTGCTTGCCAATCAAACAATTTTACGGGAGTACCTTCTGCGATCGCTATCTCCTTAAAAACATCATAATGATCCCACATGAATTTATTCATCACGGTGACACTTTCTCCGCGATCCTCAAGAGATAACCCTTTTCCTTCCCTTAATTCCCTATGCATAAGTTTCTTAATTTTTATAGCCTCATCCACAGCCTCAGCTGTCTCCTTTACCCCTCCAATAGCAAATTGTGCAAAATTTATCTCGGATATTTCAGAGGGTGATGCTTCAGGCCATCCATGGACTTTGATGTAATCCTTGAGTAACCGAATTTCAGGGGATCTATTAGGTAATAATGAAGGAAAACGCTTTGCTAGAGTTTTATTTAGGGGACTTTGTTGATTTAATGCTGAAGCGTAAAGAATTCGAGGATCTTGGATAGTTTTTTCAACATTAGGAAAAGTTCCTACTTTCTTAGATTCTGAAGATATTTCTCCTTTAATTAAATGACCAAAAAATTTCATTAAACTCAACCTCATTAGTTTTGAAATAGTTAGATCACGAATAGATCTGAAGAGAATTTAAACATACGAGCAAATTTCATCAGTAGATCCATATCATCTGTTGTGATTTCAATTTTGCCAGCCATCATTGCATTCATAGCATCTGTTTTTCCCAGCATGATATTTTTCCACACCTCTGAAGTCGTTTTTACTGTCATTAAGGCCGAATCGGAGTTTCCCTGTTCTACAGAGCAAGCTTGCTCATTAATTGATAACAACCAATTTTTGTTGTCAGAGAATTCAAATTGGATTAATGCAGAAACTCCCTCTGCACGATCAGACCGAAATCCTTTAGGAATCATTGACATCATGGTATCAAAATCGACCGTAACATCTTCGCGTCTTTGGATTTTTCCCCTCTTAGCCTCTATGTATACTTCTCTTTGAATTAAGAATCGCATAATTTCCGATGTTCCTCCACCTATAGTTCCCAACCTGGCATCCCGATAAAACTTTTCAATACCGGAAAAATCTTTAACATACCCCTCTCCTCCAAGTATTTGAATTGCTAAATCAGTAAGTTTTACAGATGTTTCAGTTGCAAATAATTTAGCCATGGTCGCCTCTTTAGTAGCTATTAATCCTTTTTCAATCATACGCGCGGCTGATACAGTCATTAATCTGGCCGCACGCATTTGAGTTGCCATATCAGCGATTTTAAATGAAATCCCTTCAAACCGTGAGATAGGCCTTCCAAATTGTACTCTCTTCATTGAGTGTTCTACAGCTACCTCAAATGGTTGTCGCATACACCCCAATGCTTCAGCTGCAATTCCCACTCTTTCAGTATCTAGTTCATCCATTAAAATGAGAAATCCTTGGTTTTTTTTGCCTAAAACATTTTCAGGAGGAACTTCCATCGCTTCCATCTTGAAAAGCGTATTATGAACTCCTCTTCTTCCCATTAGATCGAAATCTTGAATTACTGAGAACCCAGGCCAACTCGGTTCAATAATAAAGGCAGTCATCCCAGATTTACTATCCACATTGGAATCTGTTAACGCAAAAATGATAATTTGGTCTGCAATGGAGGCATTGGTGATGAAGCGTTTTTCTCCCGTAAGTATCCATACTTGTTTATTTTCATCCCAGGTAGCAGTAGTCTGCATACCTGCAGTATCGCTACCTACATTGGGTTCAGTTATTCCTAATGCTCCAAGAGCTGTTCCCTCAGCTATTGGTTTCAGGTATTTTTCCTTCTGTTCTTCTGTACCGAAACGGAGAATTGGTATTGCTGATAATGTACAACTTGCTCCAAATCCCATTGTAAGAGCAGGACTTACAGCAGATATTTCCTCACCTGCTATTAATTGATAAAGTAAAGATTTTCCTCCACCACCATATTTCTTAGGTATCATTAATCCAGTATACCCCTCTTCTCCCATTTTACCCATCAGCTTTCTCCATTCATCTTCTGGCCATGGTGCTCGGGTTTCAACATCCTTTGCTACTGGAGTAATCGTTTTTTTGACGAATTCCCTCGCCTTCTCTCTAAAAGCGAGTTCTTCTTGAGTATAAAGGAGGTCCTCATCATTCATAATTGTCATGATCTTCAAACCGCGTGTTCTAGGATAAAGTACACTTTTTGGTATCAAATATCCAATTCTTATTTATATTTGCGGTTATAAAGTACTTATGACTAGCAAGAACCTAGATGAACAGTAATGCTAAGTTAATATAAACCAGATATCATTTTCGAAGGATTCGTAGTTTACCTGTAAATATTCAAGTAAAGGTGCTTATAATGATCAATCAAGAACGCTTCTGGACCAAATCATATGATGAACATGTACATGACCTTGATCCTAGTTTGTGGGATACTACGTTTACCCACGCGCTTAGACAAACTTTTGACACAATACCAGATAATCTAGCTCTTGAATTTTTAGGTGTAGAACTCACTTTTGGAGAATTGGATTATTATTCAAATAAATTTGCTCATATGCTTCTTGAATCGGGATTTAGAAAAGGAGATACTATTGGATTAAATTTAGTGAATACACCGCAATATATTATTGCACTTCTGGGTGCGATGAAAATTGGTTTAGTGGTTACTGGAGTCAGTCCCCTTCTTTCTGAAGACCAGCTAGTGTATCAACTCACTGATTCTGAAACCAAAGTTCTTGTCACATTAGATGCTGTCTTTGAAAAACGACTGATCGCTATTATTGATCGTGTTCCTTTACTAAAAATGATCATTACGACAAATGTTGGAGATTTTTTACCAAAGTTCAAGCAAATATTAGGGAAACTCATCAAAAAAATTCCTACAGGGAAAATCAAACCGATAGAAGGAAAAGATGTAAAGGATTTCATGAAGATTATAAAGGATAAACGATATGACTCGTTATTACCTGGCAATGATCTAACACCTGATGATTTAGCTTATATTCTTTATACAGGTGGGGCTACAGGACCTCCCAAAGGAGCAATGCTAACTCATAGAAGTATTGTCGCAGATTTGGTTATGGTACAAACATGGCTTTCGTGGGAAAGAGGAGCTGGTGTTGCATTATCAGGGTTCCCCTTCTTTCATGTAGCTGGGATATTCTTCTGTGAAAATTGTTTGTATTTGGGTTGGCCGCAACTTCTGGTTGTTAATCCCAGAGATACTGATCATATGTGCTCACTTTATGAAAAATATGAAGTTACGGCGCTGGTTAACGTCCCCTCTCTTTTTCAGATGCTTTTTAAAAATCCAAAATTCCAGCGGTTAGATCATTCCTCCTTGGATACATGCATTAGCTCGGCTTCACCGTTTCCCGTTGAATCTCAAAAAGAATTAGAAAGTCTTGTTGGGGAAAATAAGCTCTTAGAAGTTTATGGAATGACTGAATGTAGTCCTCTGTCAACAATGAATCCTTATAGGGGTAAGAAAAAGTTAGGTTCAATAGGCTTGCCTCTGATGAACACGGATATCAAACTTGTAGATCCAATAACCGGTGAAAAGGTGGAAATCGGTCAAGCAGGAGAGATATGTGTCAAAGGGCCTCAAGTAATGAAAGGTTATTGGAAAAAACCCGAAGAAACTGCCAATACAATCGATAAGGATGGGTACCTTCACACAGGTGATGTGGCGATATTTGATGAAGATGGATATTTGCGTATTGTTGATAGAACCAAAGATATGATTATCGTTGGAGGTTTCAAGGTCTTCTCGAATAAATTAGAAAATACACTTACCGAACATCCAGCTATTGAAATGGTAGCTACTATTGGGGTTCCTAATCCAGAGCGACCTGGTTCAGAATATGTGAAAGCCTACCTTACTGTTACTCCTAAGTATTCCAGTGTTGATAAGTCTCAGCTAAAATCAGAGATTGCAAATTGGGCAAAAGAGAAAGTAGCTCCTTATGAAGTGCCTAAATTTATTGAAATTCGTGAGGAATTACCCTTAACACTTGTGGGAAAGGTAGACAAAAAGGAGTTAAGAGCAGAAAATCAATAGGTTACTTACTTGGATGTCAATGGAAAATGACAAGCAACAAAATGATTAGGTGCTAGCTCTCTTAGTTTTGGCTCTTCAGTGTCACATTTTGGAAACTGTGCATATGGACACCGTGGATGATATCGACATCCTTGAGGTGGATTAATTGAGTCAGGAACCTCTCCTTTAGGAAGGTTATACGCTTTATCTCCCGGAACTGGGGTAGGTATAGCATCAATAAGAGCTTTAGTATAAGGATGCAACGGATTTTTAAAAATAGCATCGACTTCACCCATTTCTACAACTTTCCCTACATACATTACACTTATTCTATCTCCAAAATGACGAGCTGTCGCTAAATCATGAGTAATGAATAAGATTGAGATATTATGTGTTTCTTGTAAGGATTTCAAAGAATCAAGAATGCCTGCACGTAAACTTACATCAAGCATACTTGTAGGTTCGTCAGCAATAAGTAATTCAGGATTTAAGATAATAGCTCGGGCGATATTCGCCCTTTGCCTTTCACCCCCACTTACTTCATGGGGGAATTTATGATAGTATTGAAGAGCTGGAGTGAGGCCTACTTCTTGAAATAGATCGAGAACACGTGGATTAACAATTTTTCGTTTTTGAAACCATGAAAAGTTAAGATAAGCAGCCAAGGCAATTGAAAATAATACAACACCTGAAACTACACTTATAATGCCGTTTAACGATCCTAACATAAATGAAAGTATGAAAAGGAACATTGATATCATGGAACTGGTAAAAAGGAATATTTCTGCAAGATTTGAATTTCTTATTCGTCTAAGTGTATTTTTATCCTGTACACGCTTGTGAATTACTAATGAATGAAGAACAGAATCTCCCAGTCTCATTCTTGGGCTTAATGCAGAGTAAGGATTTTGAAAAACAATTTGGGATTTGATATCTTTGATTTTTGGTTTGAGTTCATCATATGAAATTGATTCTCCTTTCCACCTAAAAGAACCAGAGGTTGCATCCTCCAAACCAACTAATACATTTGCAGCAGTTGTTTTTCCACATCCACTTTCCCCTACAAGACAAAAAATCTCCCCCTTATTGATTGTAAAATTAATATCATCCACAGCGTGTACATAATCTTTTTGTGTGGGTAGGATTCGCTGAAGAATTCCTCCTTCAACTGGAAAATACTTTTTTAGGTTAATTACTTCAAGGAGAGGTTCTTTTAATTTTGAATCTGATTCTGCGTGCATATTTATCCCTAGTCCGCTTTTTTACTGAATAAATGCTGATATCTATCATCATAGATAAAGCACTTGACACTATGTTGAGTTCCATTCTTGAATTCCAGATCTAATAACAGAGGTTTTTCAGAATGGCAAATATCTTTATTGTAAGGACATCTATCTACAAAACAGCATGCAATTGGAGGATTTCTTAGATCAGGAGGGTGTCCAGGAATAAAACTCATTTTCTTTTTTTCTTCATCCTTCACATTCGGGATTGCATCAATTAAAGCCTTGGTATACGGATGAGAAGCATTTCCAAAAATTGTTTGCGTATCACCAATCTCTAGAATTTGACCAGCATACATAATGGCCACTCGATTTGTGATTTCTGCAACCACACCCAAATCATGGGTTATATAAATAACAGTTAAGTTATATTCTTTTATAATCTCTTTAAGAATTTCTAATAAACGTGCTTGAACCAGAACATCTAGGGCAGTGGTAGGTTCGTCTGCAATGATTAGTTTGGGATTTAAAATAAGAGTTAACGCGATAACTATTCGTTGTTGCATTCCTCCAGAGAACTGAAAGGGATAATCCTTCAACCGTGATTCCGGAATTTCCAAACGGTTGAGTAAGGCTAACACTGACTGCCATGCGTTGTCATCCCAGCGATTATGAGTTTTTAGCGTGTCAATAAAATGATTTGAGACTTTTTGCAACGGATTGAGTGCATTTTGTGAAGCTTGGAAAATCATCGATATTTCTGGGCCTCTCAATTTTTGTATCTCTTCTTCAGTCATAGAAACTAAATTTGTACCCGTAAAATTAATTTCTCCAGCTCTTACTGTTCCTCCTTTAAGCAACTTTAAGATCGTAAACCCTAATGTACTTTTACCGCACCCTGATTCTCCTACCAGTCCCATGACTTCACCTCGATTAAGTGAAAGTGAGACTTCATCTACTGCTCTAACATTCCCTTCCTTTATTGGATATTCAACAATTAAGTTATTAATTTCCAATAAGGGTTGGTTGTTTCTATTTTCCATTTTTTTGACTGATAATGGGATTGAATTTGTCATTTAGGGCATCTCCAATAAGTGAAAGTGAAAAAGACAGAAGAAAAATCATAAGTCCCGGAAATAGGATTAACCATGGATAAGCTCGTATTTTAACAAGAGTCTTAGCATCGTAGACATCATACCCCCAATCAGCTGTAGGTGGAGTGATTCCCAATCCTAAGAATGCTAGTGCAGCATTGGTGAGAATCGCATCAGTCATATTGAAAGGGATGATTGCGATAGTAGAAGCTAAGACATTTGGCGCTACATAACGGATTAAGATGGTAAACCTGCCAGCCCCCATAGATCTTGCTGCTCTTACGTATCCTTCTTCTTTAATTTGCAAAACTTGTCCGCGAACAACACGGAAATACGTAGGAATATAAACTACTGATACAGCAACGGCGACAGCAGCAACAACTTTCAAAATACCAAACACAGATAAGTATATTGATAAAGTTATGGCAAGTAGGAGTGAGGGAAATGAATAAATCGAATCAGCAATGAGAGTTAATAATCGGTCAATTTTTCCTCCAAAGTAACCTGAAATAATCCCAAGGGGAACACCAACACTCAAGGCTAAGATTGTGCCTGAAAAAGCGATAATAAGTGCTACTTGAGAACCATATATTACACGTGAAAAAACATCATATCCGAGTAAAGAGGTACCAAATAGATGATCTCCACCTGGGGGGTCGTATCGACCACCTGCCCTTTCAGCGTACCCGTATGGGGCTATCCAATCAGCAAATAGGGCCATAAAGATAATTACTGTTAGAATGAATATGCCAACTGATAAGGATTTATTCTCTCTAAAAACTGAGAAAAGATGTAAAATCCTTCGTTTTAAGTCAAATGAGCTAATTTTTTCCGGTGTCCTCAGATCCATAATATTCCTCATCCTAAAAATCAATATGTTATTCTAGGATCTAGTACTGCATACAAAACATCACCAATCACGCTAACAATGCTAACAATAATGACAAACATCACCATTATTCCTTGAACAGCTGGAAAATCTTTTTCCTGTAAAGATTGGAATAAAAATCTTCCTAATCCTGGGATATTAAAAACTGTTTCAGTTAAAATAGCTCCTGCCAGTAACAGAGCAAATTGTAAGCTGATCAATCCGATAACAGGCACAACAGAATTTTTTAAGGCATATCTGTATTTTACAGTATTTTCTGGGATTCCACGCGATCGTGCAAAGTGGACATAATCCTGTTCTAAATGAAAAATCATATTTGTTCGGACTTGACGGGCTATTACCCCTGCGATTAACATTCCAAGAGCAAGACTAGGCATCATTAAGTGTGTTAACAAGTCTAGAGTTAAATCAAATCTTAAAGCTAGTATTGTGTCAATTAACCATATTTGAGTAACATGGTCGAACTCTCCCGTATTTCCTGCATCCATTAAAGAAACTGGAGGGAATATTTCTTTTAAGCTATAGTAGATTGTATCATTCCCTCTAAAAAGATCTGGAATGAAAAATGAAAAAAACATTTGTAGGAATATACCAACTAAAAAGATTGGTATAGAATAAATCCCTATTGTAAAAAGTCTGATTGCGTGATCCTTATATCCTTCACGATTTGCTCCAGCTACTCCACCCATATAAATTCCTAGAGGAACTCCGATCAAAATACCAAAAGTCGCTAACATGAGTGTTGGTCCAAAAGCAAGAAGTAATTCATCAGTGATGGGAATGTTTGTCCTATACGATACCCCAAGGTCAAATGTTATTGAATCCCACAAAAAATCAAGATACTGATCAAATAGTGGTCGTTCCAATCCAAGACTTGCAGAAATTGCTTGAACTTGGTCTGCAGTTAATTTGGGGTTCATGACTAGAGCGGGATTAGCTCCCGGGAGAACCCGTAACAGAAAGAATACAATCGTTACTAATAACCAAATCATTGGAACTAAAAGGACTATTCGTGTTGCTACAAATCTTGTTAGTGAGCCCATATTGTATTTCCTTCTCTTGAATGGCTTTTATTCAAATTTGAAAAATCTTCCCTGAAATTAATATAGGAAACAGTGAATAATTTCGAGAAATTGAACCATTACCATCTTTCAAGAATTCATATATAAAAAACTCGGATGTCTGCAAAGTTCTCTTAACAATACTTCAGTAAACTTCCAGTTGAACATTTTCAGTATGTATTAACTAGTTTAACAGAGAAAAACCTAGTCTAAACAAGTAGTTTAACTACAGGGATATTTAAATACTTGTGAGATAAAAAAAAAGAGAGAAAATGAAGTTAATAGTTAGTTAAACTAATCTATTTTCTTCTTTTCAGAATTGATACAACAAAGCCTGCTGAGAAGATGGCTATTACTGCGGGAAGGAAATCAAACCCTGGAGCTCCTTTACTTCCAACATAAATTGAGTTATAATGGAGGTTTTCGGAGGGTTCCAAGACTACACCTTCAACACCTGGTTGCCATGCGGAGAATTGAGAAAGCATGGTGAATAGGGGAATTAAAGGTACGTCGGTAGCCATTAATTCTTGAGCATTCTCTGTAGCTGCTTTTCTGTCCTCTGCGTCTGGATCAGTTAGCATAGTGTCAATATAGCCATCCATTGCTGTGGTAGAATAATTTGTACCAAAGCTGACGGCTCCTGAGCCAACGAAGGGATCTACATAATTACTTGGATCTGGATAATCAAACCACCAGCCTAGAAGATAGAATCCCATTGTTTGACGTTGATCAAGATATTGAGACCATTCTGTTTGACTAACTGTTACATCAAAGAAACCAGTTGCTTCAAATTGGGCTTCAAGAAGAAGAGCGACATCATCTTCTGTATCTCCATAGTGAGTCGGAGTATACCAGAGTTCAATATCGAATTTGTCGGTATCTTTTGTATAACCAGCGGTTTCCATATTACTTGCTACAACAGCTTGATCAGGTCCAGCATCAAATGCATCAACATGGCTTGTGAAAATTTTTGGAACCATACTGTATAATTCTTCATTGAAGTTATCAAATACAGTATCTACAATTTCAGTTCTGTTGATTGCTGCGGCAAGACCTCGGCGTACATTCACATCATCGTACATATCTACATTGATAAGGATGTACCGAATTCCTGCGGATGATTTTGAGCCATATTCAAGATCTTCATTAGCCATGATTGAATCCATTTCATCAGGGCCGAATACACGATGGGCAACATCAATTTCTCCACTTTCTAAAGCAGTAAGCATAGCACTGGCATCTGTATAGAATTTCACAACCACTTTATCGTTATCAGGTGCATCACCAAAGTAGTGTTCATTGGGTACTAAGATGATTTCTGTTCCTTTTGTCCAGGTGTCTACTTTATAGGGGCCTAAACCAGCTGGTATCATATCAGGAGTTCCTGATAATTCATCGAATGGTAAAGAAACTGTACTTACAGGCCAGGCGACCGTATAGGTTAATCTTTGCAAGAAGGTTGCATCAGCGAATAGTAAAGTGATTTTGAAGGTCTCTTCATCAACAACTTCAGTACTGTCAATGACATCAGTCAGAAGGAAAGCAGGTTCACCAGTAGGATTAGCAAGAACACGATCGATATTCCATTTCATTGCTGTAGCATTAAATGCAGTTCCGTCACTGAATTTTACTCCAGTTTTCAACGTAAAAGTGAATGTCATAGCATCAGGACTGACGGTATACGATTCAACTATAGGGCCTTTCTCGGCATCTGTTGATTCAACAGGCATTTGCATTAGTCCGTGCGTAAGTTGGACGAGGATGTTTGACGAAAAATAGTCATAAGCATCTGCGGGGTCTAAATCGTCAATAGAATCGGTTGTACCAATGACGATTTGTCCACCTGCTGCTTGAACTGTAAGTGTTTGCGAAGCAGCAAGCATTCCAACGGAGAAAATTAAAAGCACGAGACTAGATAAAACTTTTCTAGATTTCATATTTTTTTTCACCTTTTTGATATGTCTCATTTTTTTGCGACACACAAAGAACCCCAACCTTTATTTAGTTTAATAAACCTTTGCACCGAAGTTCTTTGCACCGAAGCTCTGATTCAACCTCTTTTCAGTGTAATGGTGTCACATCAGAATTTGATCGTGGAAAGCACATTATTTTGTACTATTCCATTCTTTTGCTAATAAATCCATCATTAGATCATCTAAAAATTCATTATTTACGTAATCAGCTTTACGACGGATTCCAATCGATTGAAAACCCAGTTTGGAGTAACATGCAATAGCTCTTGGATTATTTGTAAAAACATTGAGCTCTAAGCTTAGAAGATTCAAGGAATTAAAACAATAATCCAACGAAAGGGTGAGTGCTTCTGTCCCTAATCCCTGATCTCGGAATTCAGGAATGAAAATTCCTACACTTAGGCCAGCTCTTCTACTAAAGGAATTTTTAATCTTAATACTAATATAACCAATTAAATGCTCACTCTTATTGTAAACAATCCCGAATGTATGATTTTGATTATTTTTACGTTCCTCCCATATTTTCTGTATCCATTCTACTAATGTATCTAGTGTCTCTGGATGGTTTCTTCCCGTATAATCCATAAATTCTTTGTTATTCCAATATGGAAGGAGAGATGGTGCATCAGACACTTCTAATCCTCTTAAGGAGACTTTTTTCCCATTCAACATTCGTACTCATCTTCAATCTTGTGGACACGACAATACTATCCAATTTTACCAGATTATTTGAATTCTTATCTTCTATGATATTAGAAAATTAAAAAATCATTTAGAAATGAAATTTAACAAATTACGAATTTGTGGGAAGATATGCAGAATATTGATGTTAATCTGACTCGTAAACCAAGGTTAACGTCCTTTGCATACATAATAATTGTGGGTATGAAGAAAGTGAATAATCACACATCAGAACACAAAAAATTCTTGTCGTTTCTGACACAAGATGAACTAGATGCAGTAGCTATCCATTTATTATTTAGCCTTTTGTGTCTAGTGGTATTAGGAATCCCATTAGGACTGTCTCGGGGATTAAAAATTAGTTTACTGGTCTTACTATACATAATTATGATTCCGTTTATAAGTAGGATTCGTGGCTATCCTGAATGAATGAGTATCTGGTTTTTTTCAGTAATTTTAAGTTTCTTCCAATTTTTCCCAGATTTATTCCTTGCTGCTCAATTGAACGTTTTAGTTTTTCCTGAAGGTGGATTCATCTATGTTTTTGATTCCGTATCTATCTAAATGTTTGGTTTATGGACTATTCCACTGTTTATGATCCTTCTAGGAAATCGGGTTCAGAAGCGATTGAATGTAAAATATGCCTATTTAACGGTTGGAATCTCCGCTCTTTTAGTTTTTGGGTTGTCTGAACAATTTCTTGACTTCTTATGGTATGCACAAGACGTAACTAGAATCGGAAACATAGCAGTCTATATTCTGATACCAGAGATTATTTTGGGTCTTTCTGCCTACTGGATTTATTTGCATTTGCAGGATACATTGATCTTTCAAAAAATTTTTTGTATCTTTCAGGTAATGGTTCTTTATCTAGGTAATGCAGCATTTTTTTATTATCTTGTTGAGAAAATAATTCTTTAGATACTTGTTTAATGGAAAAAACCTGCTTTATTCTTGTATACTTTATTTCCACAAGCTGAGCATTACCTATGAGAATGAAAAGCTTAAGTATTTTATTAACATCTTGAATGCCTACGATCGCAGGAAGGATTGTATGATGCAAATGAATGGTGAAACGGCAGTAATAACTGGTGCTACTAGTGGTATAGGTAAGAAAATTGCAGAGATTTTCCTCGAAGAAGAGTGTAACGTTACTATCTGCTCAAGAGATGAGGAGAAGGTTCGTGAAACAGTGTCAGAGTTCAAGGAAAAATACGGAGACTCTGTTCTTGGGTTAAAATGTGATGTTACTAATATTTCTGATATTAAACACGTTTATACGAAAACAGCTGAAGCTTTCGGATCAATCAGGATCCTTGTAGCGAACGCAGGATTGAATACTACATATGGGCCTTTAGAATACATACAACCAGAGCAAGTTGAATCCGATGCGCAATTCGTAATTGGAGTGAATTTGATTGGCACAATTAACAGTATTAGTGCTGTATTACCTTATATGATTAACCAAAAATATGGTAGAATAATCACTCTTGCCGGTGCAGGTGTAGGGAGACCAACCCCTAACATGACGTTGTATTCTGCATCGAAAGGGGGAGTTGATACCTTTTCAAAATGTCTTGCAGAAGAGCTTCAAGAAAGATATGAAGATATTAAACTCAATATATTCATGCCTGGGATGATTGAAACTAATCTAGGAAGAAAAACCAAGGTAATTACGGAATGGAAGGATAATGAGACTTTTCAACGAGAAAATTCCCTTGTGTTGCAGCACATCGGTGCAGATATTAATGAGAGCTGTAAGAAAGTCATTCCTTACGTTTTAAAGTCATGTAAAGTTAATGGTAAGCAGTTTAGAGGATATTCCCTCCTAAAAATGATACAGGGAGGAAGAAAATTACGAAAAACGATGAAAAAATACAGAAGAATCAACGAAAACTGAAGCGAGTCTTTTGAATTTAATGATGTCATTCGTATAATACTTTGATATTTGGGTAATGGTGATTCCAAAGACAGTAGAGTGCCAAAATAGCCCAATCATTCGCATCAAAAGGTTTTAGAATAAGTAGTTTTATAAAGTGAAAATGGAAAAGTAAAATCAGAGTGAAGAATAGAGATTAGAAAGCAGTGGGGACTTAAACGGAGAACAGTGCTCTTTTAATGAATATCCTTACTTATTAGCACAAAATACAATTTTACGTGATTATATGTCAAATATTATTAAATTTAAACAACTGGGTGTTATCGAGCCCATTTTACAAGTCTGTGAGGAACAAGAATTTATTACTCCTACAGAAATTCAACGAAAATCGATACCTCATGTCATCGCTGGCAGAGATGTTATTGGAGAAGCAGCAACGGGAAGTGGAAAGACACTAGCGTTTGCTTCAGCTATCATACAACGAACTGAAAAAGGTCAGGGAGTTCAATCATTAGTTATTACTCCAACCCGTGAACTAGCCCAACAAGTTTCAGACATGATTATTCAATTATCAAAATATAAACCTCTTCGGATTACTAGTATTTATGGTGGAGTTTCAATAAATCCCCAAATTAGAGATTTACGAAAGACTGATATCGTAGTAGGAACACCAGGACGGATTTTAGATCATATTCAACGAGGTTCAATAAAGCTTAATCGAATAAAAGTCCTTGTTTTAGATGAAGCTGATCGCCTTCTGGATATGGGCTTTTTACCTGATGTTGAAAGGATTATTAGAAAGCTACCTGAGTATAGACAGACTCTATTATTCTCTGCAACTATAGCGTCAGAAGTTAGTCGTCTTGCTCAACAATATATGCATAAACCCATTGATGTAGCTGCAGAATCATTAGTTGATCCACGCAAATTAGCACAATTCTATTATGGACCTGTTCAAGATTCATTGAAGTATTCCTTACTAGTCCATTTGATAAATCAAGATAAAAATAAGGATGGGCTTTCAATGATTTTTACCAATACACGAAGATATGCAGATGTCCTTGAGCGGAATTTAGTTCATGCTGGTATTAATGCAACCGCATTACATGGAGGATTTTCCCAACATGAGCGATCAAAACGTTTACGAAGTTTTCACAACCAGCAGAGTAAAGTTCTTGTAGCAACTGATGTAGCGGCGAGAGGTCTTGACATACAGGGGGTCACTACTGTTTTTAATTATGACCTACCAGAAAGCCACAAACAATACATTCATCGAATTGGAAGGACCGCTCGGGCTGGAAAGGCAGGAAAAGCCGTGACTCTTGTTTCTCAGAGAGACAATGAGAAATTCTATTTCATGTTTCGAGATCATAGATTGAAAATACAGAAGAATGACGTTCCGTATGTACAAAGAATTCAAACTCCAAAATCTAAATCCAATCGTTCCAACGGAAACTCTCGAGGAAATGGAAATTACCGGTCAAATCGGAATAGACGATCAAATCGTTCTCAGGAACGACCCTCCCCTAGATCTCAAACCTCTAGATATACTATCTAGACGATGAAAAAAACTTCTAATTTAGTTTGGTAAAGTTTTTTTTTTCAATCTCCTCCTTATTTTAAAAAATTGTGTTATTTTTTTTTAGTATATCAATCATTACCTACATAATCATTAAAGTCAAAAACCACACGTTTATTAGAGCTTTAACAACGTTCCTATTATCTAAGTAGATTTTGATCGTTTTAAGCTTGAAAACATAGATACAGATTAATAAACACGTGTGAAAAGAGTAGTAGATGCATGAAAATTAGAGAAACCATCAATAAGCATATTCCAACACCTATAGCACTTGTTGCATTATTTTTATGCCTAAATTTCTCTATATTTATGTTTTTGAGATTGATTTTTTCATTGGTACAAGTTAACATTTTTCACCAAGATTTCAGATTCACGGAAATACTAATACTTCTGACTGTGCTGTTGAGTTACAGCTTCTCAATAATTCTTCTAGTAAGATTTCTTCAAATGAGTGGTGAAACCTTTTCCATCACTAATTCGTATCCAAAACGATCTTTACAGAAAATATTTGCAGTAATACTTATTTTAATTGGATTTTTGATCTTTGTAAATTATGAAATAATATATTGGTGGATGGGATTATACGGTGAAACTACATACGATCTGTTACCGTGGCCCTTCCCCCTATTTCAACCTGAGGGATACGAGATTCCTTATCTTATCTTTTATTCGCTATTTTTTGTTTTAATTCAACCTCTCTTTGATGAACTTCTTTTTCGACGAATTTTACTGGGGAGATTATTGAGAAGAGGATTTAATCCAGTTTATGCTGTCTTTCTCTCAACTCTCGCTTTTTCTGTCTCGTTCTTCTTCTATATTTTGGTCGAATTAACTCTCAATGATCTCGTTTGGTTTATTCTAACAAAATTTGCAGGTGGATTAATTCTAGGTGGAATTTTCGTGTGGATGGGACAAATTAGGTACTCAACAATTACAAGTAGCATCGTAAATGTGTCTTTACTCCTTCTTTTTCTCTCAGAAAACCATTTTGAGTTTATTCCCTATCGAAGTCTAATTCTAAGCATTAGTCAAATTATTATCTTAATTGGATTCTTACTAGTTTTTTATGTTTATTTTCAGACAGTTCTGGATGGAAAAATGAGAAAAACAATAAAAGATGCACGTATTTTTCTACAAACGATATCTTGGCCAAGAAACGATAATATAAAACAATATTGGGGCTCAATATTAATTCTGGTTCCAATTTTTCCTCTAGGTGGAGTTGTTTTCGTTGATCATTTCATATTATATTCGGATCATCTAGCAATGGTTCTAGAATACTGTATAACTCTGCTATTTCTTGGATTTATTTCATTTTTTCTTTATTATAGCGTTAGATCGAGCTTATCAACAATTCCTGAAAACAAAATAAAAACAATGAGGATTTCCCTCAATTTAAAGAGGTCGAGAGAATATTCAAGAAAAAATTCTTCCTTAAAATCAATTTTACGAGGAATAATGTCATATGTAACTTATTCTTTTTTAAGAATTTTTCAGGAAATAAAATCTCATCTCATATTCCTAATATTGTTACTTGGTATTATCTCACCATTCTATATTCTCTCAATTGTTTCATTAACAAAAGTTGATATTATTATTGTTTTGAAAGTTTTTATTGATACAAGTGTGTTTATTGCGCAAAATCCATTTTTTACATTTCAGCGTGTAGTGACAAAAATTCGAAGTAATGTTGTGGTCATAGGTAGCAAAACAGAAATATTTAATCAACTATTTATATTTCAACAGGCACCAGGTAAATGGAACTTTCTTCCTGATACTTATATGACTTCAAGTGCTGATTGGATACATGGTCTCTTAACAGTAAGTGTCTGGTTTGGTATAATCTTTCTATATTATTTTTTACTCAAACGAAGTAGAGATTATCCCATCAAAGCAGCTATTGGTGCAATTATTCTTGTCGTCCTGAACTTTTTTTGGATATTATTAGCCATGGGTTTAGGTTCAATTAGTGAAGAAGGTGAACCATCTGGTATGCCTTCCCTTCAAGATATGTCACTTCTTGTCAATCTTGATATTCAGATTAAAGAATTTCTTATCCTCCCACTAGGTTTATCATTATTTCTTTTAGCAGCTATTGTTATTCTACTGCAAGCATTATTCAAAAGAAGAAAAGATAGTCAATTTACAACTGTTGAGCAGTAAGAACCTAAAAATGGAAGAAAAGAGTACAAGAACAATTCTCAAAAGGTAAAAAAAGAGGGAAAAAGGGAATTGAATTTTATTTCCGTTTCTTATTAATTATTGCTACAATTGTAGTCATAACCATTAAGGAAGTAACTAATTCAAATCCAGGTATAAGATCACCACCACCGGCATTACCGCCAGCAATAGGATCTGCATCTTCAGGATCAGGAATACTTGAGACAAGATCGGATTGAATTGCTATGTTGGCATCAACAGTAATTGATCCAGTTTCGAATTCACCAGCAGTCCCTGGAATATTCTTTGCTTCAACTACTACACTTACTTCAACACCTGCGCCAGCCAATAATCCTGCTTTCGTATATGCCAACCAACTGTTTGAAGAAAATTCAATTGAAAGTTGAGTGTCTGCTGGAAGTCCCATTTGAGCCGCTCCTTCCATCTGGCCAGCATTCCAAACAAGATCTAGTCCCGTTTCAGAATAAAAGAACATAGTAGAGCCATCTCCACTTTCTCTTAACTGATAAACTGAATCCAGTGTATTTAGATCTAATCCTAAATCTTTGACTTCTTCTTCTTTAAAGAAGGCTTCAATACTTTTTTCCACAATTTCATTTACTTCAGAAATAGAAACCGTGGAAGCAGCCCACATATCCCAATCTGGTGTAATACCGGGTGCTAACAGGGGTACAAGGCCAAATGAGGAACTCCATGGGGTATATGGCATATCTGAAAAGAAATAATCAGTTTGATCCATTACTGGATAACCAGTGAACCCGTTCCACCAGAGTTCATCTACCACCTGCTCCATCATATCGGTCTCAGAATTATACACTTCAATTCTTGTATTATAATAACAACCCGCGGTATCTTCGACATCGAATGTTATGACATCCACACCCTCATAAGCTCCAAGAAATGCTTCTGCTGCAGCTAATTGAGAGCTTATTTCTGCATTCACTGAGGTGGATAATCCATCAACTTCATAAGTGAGATCAGCTGTTGATAAGCTCAGAGTCATATCGTCTTTGTTTCTTACCTGGGTGGGGAGCGGATTAACTTGTTTACTATCAAAAGATAATTCAATGCCTAGATGATTTGATGTCCCATCACCGGTAATATCACCATCTATAGTTCCACTAATGCTTTTGAAAACGCCAGCATTATCACCTTCTCTAAACCATGATGCAGAGAGGGAAATACTAACACCATCTGCAGTTCCTGAAAAAGTAACATCGAAGTCAGAACCAGCAGTATTGGTAACATCAACTGATAGATCTGCGGTTTCAAGTGCTTCAAACTGTGTTTGATAAATACTCCAATCAGCTGGATTAAAGTAAAAAGGTAAACCAAAAGATTCTTCTGTACCGGCAATAAGTTCAGTCATGTCGGATCCTGGATATGAACCCAATCCTAATCCGACTCCTTCATCTAAGGTGAATTCAGTGCCAAAAATATCAATTACTTGTGGATCGGTGTCGTCTGGAAGCGGAATAACAATTGTCTTTCCCAGAACAACATAGAAATCAAGCATATAATACCCATTTGCATAGGTATCCATTACTTTAACTCCTAACGTACTCCCCGAGAGGTCAAGCACAAAATCTGCTAAATCAAATGGTGCTTCTTCAGGGGGGATCAATTCTTCCCAGGGGACGTCCCAAGTGCTAACGCTATAAATAAAAGTATCCCCAGGGTCAATATTTGCGGGTGTAGTGGCATCTGCTGATAAGAAAATGAAAGTACTCATCATCAGGAGGCTTACTAGAACCGGCAATAAACGTAATCGTTTCATATATGTTTTCTCCTTTCAATTCTTGAATTTTGCATTGTTAAACCCTTAACTCAAGAATCATCTAGTTTTACAGGTTTCATAAAATAAAAGGCTTACCTTATCGGATTAATAAAAGGACTTAAATCTGAAAATCTCATATGATGATGGATTTTATGGACTGAATAGGTGCAATCATTAGATGAGAAAGAATATAATTCTTCAATTTCGTCCCTCCTCCTTTTTTTCCTTTTCTTCTTCTTGATCTTGCCTTCCTCAGAAACTATTTCTACAAGTATAAGCAAATGGAGGACTCGCTCATTTAATATTTTAATCTAGGATCCGGGATTATTATGGAAAAAAATACAGCTGGAAGAAATGTTCCCAGTCAAATATTTGGAAAGAAGTATTTACCATACGCAGGAGCTTACTCTACTCCTCCCAAGGGACGAAGAGTCGGAAGACGATATCGTACAAAGATAATTACACCCATTGAGAAACGTATTTACGACGATCTTGAGAAAGTGATTCAAGAAGTTGGATTAAAAGATGGGATGAGCCTTGGATTTAATCATAATCTACGTTATGGAGATCTAGTTATCTGTCAGGTCATGGATACAATTGCAAGTATGGGGATAAAAGATTTAACACTTGCTTCAACAGCATTATTTCCCAATCATGAACCATTACTTGAACACGTCCATTCAGGGGTCATTAGTGAGATTTCTGGAAGTATGAACGGACCTATTGGAAAAGCGGTATCCATTGGGGAAGTTCAGATTCCAACTAGCCTGCGTTCGCATGGGGGACGAGCTAGAGCAGTAGAATGTGATGATCTACATCTTGATGTCGCATTTGTAGCATCTCCAGCTGTTGACTTGATGGGGAACATGAATGGCTGTCAGGGGCCCTCGGCATTTGGAGCAAATGGATTTGCGAATGAGACTGATTCGGTATATGCAGATCATGTAGTACTCGTTACGGATAATTTAACCGAGGAACCGGTAACTCCAGTAAGTATCCGCGGATCAAATGTGGATTGTATTGTTACTGTTGATAAAATTGGGGATCCAAATAAAATTGTTGCAGGAAGTCTTGGAAGAAATGTAACAGGAAGACATACCGCGATCGCAGAAGAAGTTATTCATGTTGCACAAAATGCAGGATTTATCAAGAGTGGTTTTTCATTTCAAGCAGGAGCAGGAGGGGTATCATTAGCAACAGTGCACTACCTAGAAGAAATAATGACAGAAAAGGAATTAATTGGAAGTTTCATTCATGGAGGGACAACTGAAGCCGCTGTTGAGCTTTTAGAAGCCAATCTATTTCAGAGAATCTATGATGGACAATCTTTTGATTTAGCTGCAGTAAAATCCTTGAAAGAAAATCCTCTTCATATTGAATGTTCGGCTTACCATTCATACAATATCTATGCACCAGGAGGACCGCTAGCTAATTATGTAGATATTGTGGCCTTAGGTGCAACAGAAATCGATGTCGATTTTAATGTGAATGTGAATACTCACAGTGATGGTTTATTACTCCATGGAATTGGAGGTCACACAGATGCTGCAGCTGCACGATTAACTATTATTACATGCCCTATTGCACGGAAAGTTCCGATTATCCGTGATAACGTGACAACTATATCAACACCGGGAGAGATGATAGATGTTGTTATTACAAACGCGGGTATTGCGGTTAATCCTAGGAATAAACCACTGTATAAGCAATTAAAACAAACTGATTTAGATATTCTTGATATAACCGAACTTCGAGACATGGCTTATAGTGAGGCACCCTTAATCACTCCTGAATTTACCGAGGAAATTTGTACTACAGTTGAATATCGAGATGGAACACTTTTAGATGTTATTTATCGAGTAAATAGTTAGATTTCGGATAGTGAGAATACAAACTCATATACTCCTCCCATTTTACCAACCGATCAAATCTCAAATCTTTTATCTGGAATTGAGGTACAAAAGTAGAATATTCAGAAATCAGTGTGGAGGAGAATCAAAGAATCCTTTTGTATTCGCCAAATTTCCGTTTTTATTCTCGAAAATTTTAAAATACTCTCCCCCGCAGTAATTTCTAGTTGAAAAAAAAGGAGCTAACTTAGGTGATCTCAATTGATAATATTCAGAAAGTTAAACAGGTCAAAAATTTTGGCCAAGGAGATATTTCTGTATATAGTTTACGAGTATTAGAAGATTTAGGATTAAATCTAGATCGTTTACCATTTTCTATCCGTGTTATGTTAGAAAATGTCTTACGGAGTTATGATGGGAAACTCATTACTAAGGATGACGTAAAGACAATCGCCTCATGGCCAAAGAAGCTAGGAGAAACAATCCCCTATATGCCTGCACGTGTTGTACTACAAGATTTAACAGGAGTACCACTAATCGTTGATATGGCTGCAATTCGTGAAGCCGTTCATAATTTGGGTGGAGATCCTGCTGAAATCAATCCCCTTATCCCAACAGATTTAGTAATTGATCATTCTGTACAAATCGATTTCTTTGGAGTAACTGATGCCTATGAGCAAAATTTGGAGAAAGAGTATGAAAGGAATTCAGAAAGATACAAATTAATTAAGTGGGCACAAAATTCGTTCCAAAACACTCGAATCGTGCCAACAGGATCAGGAATTTGCCATCAGGTTAATTTAGAATATCTTGCTTCAGTTGTAGACATACGAGAAGTAAATGGAGAAAAAATAGCATTAGTAGATACATGTGTTGGTACAGATAGTCATACTCCCATGGTTAATGGAGTGAGTGTTATAGGATGGGGAGTTGGGGGTATCGAAGCTGAAGCAGTCATGTTGGGCCAACCCTATTATCTACCTCTTCCAGAAGTTGTAGGGGTGAAACTTTCTGGAGAGCTCCCAGAGGGAACTACAGCAACCGATTTAGTCCTGACTATAACCGAAAACCTCAGAAAACGAAACCTTGTGGGAAAATTTGTTGAATACTTTGGTCCAGGCGTCGCAAACTTATCCGTTCCAGATCGCGCAACACTTAGTAATATGTCACCTGAAATGGGAATTACGGTCGGATTTTGGGCAATCGACCAACAGACTCTCAACTATCTAGAACTGAGCGGACGGGATCCTGAACATATTTCATTCGTTAAGCAGTATGCACAAGATCAGAAGCTATTTAGAACCCCCGAAACTCCTGATCCAGAATTTTCTGAAATTATTGAGGTTGATCTTTCAAAAGTCAAGCCTTCAATTGCAGGTCCATTGAATCCAGAAGAACAAGTATCTTTAACCGGTGTTAAAGAGCGTATCGCACCATTTTTGGATGAACATCTGAAAGATAAAGGATCAAGAAAACGAAAAGTAAATATTGACCTTGATGGAATTTCTTGGCCGATTAGGGATGGTGATTTGGTTATTGCGGCCATTACTTCATGTACTAATACTTCCAATCCAAACGTAATGATTGGGGCTGGATTACTAGCTAAAAACGCTGTTAAACTCGGGTTACGAGTTAAACCCACCATCAAGACTAGTCTTGCCCCAGGATCAAAAGTAGTAACCGACTATCTTGATGACCTTCATTTAACACCATATTTAGAATCCTTAGGCTTCCATCTTGTAGGATACGGTTGCACTACATGTATCGGAAATAGCGGACCTCTTCGACCAGAAATTGAAGAAGCCATCAAAGAACACGATCTTTATGTAACCTCTGTGCTTAGTGGAAATCGAAATTACGGAGGAAGAATTCATCAACTTACCCGAGGGAACTTTTTAGCTTCTCCCATGCTGGTTGTGGCCTACGCATTAGCTGGTACCGTTAACATCGACCTATCAAAAGATCCTATAAGTCACACACCGAATGGAAAGCCTATTTTTCTGAAAGATATTTGGCCATCGGCTGATGAGATTAATTATGCTGTTCAAAAAGGTCTCTCCTCTGAAATCTACATGAAGGAGTATGCACAAATCAGTGAAGGAGATCCTTATTGGAAAGCATTGAAAGCACCCACATCTACCCTGTTTGAGTGGGATGAGAATTCTACCTATATCCGTAATCCTCCTTTCTTTGAAGATCAATACTTCTCACTTCAACCAAAATCCTTTAAGAACATCAAAAATGCCCGTGTCTTGGGATTATTTTATGATAAGGTTTCAACTGATCATATTAGTCCTGCAGGAGCGATTGCCACTGAAAGTCCTGCTGGAAAACATCTGATATCAAAGG
>JAEOTM010000132.1 GCA_016839815.1 Candidatus Hodarchaeota archaeon | reverse complement strand
ATTTTTTACGCACCTATCTTGATGAAATAGAGAATGAGATTGCCCAATTTCTTGAAAGTGCTTCGACTACTGATCTATTTAGTACAGACAGTTTTGACAACGGAAATTTATTGATCATTGAAAAAATGCTATATCTTCTGCGACACAATATGCATCACATCGGAGAACTTAATAAGGTCTTGCGAGATAATGGTAATCCCCGAATCAAATGGGTATAAGTCAGGAAACTGCATTAACTCTGGTGTATGCTCTCAAACCAATTCTCGAAAGATCCTAACCATTGTTTAAAATATTCCCTCATTTTAGTAAAAGTCGGCTTAACAAGGGAATAATGGATGAATTTCCCTTTTTTCCACCCTTGGATGAGTTTAGCTTCCTCCAGCTTTCGTAAATCTCTTGAAATGGCTGGTTGGGATTTTTTTAATAACGCTTCAAGCTCACAAGAACAACGATCTTTTACTTGTAGAGCGTTTATGATTAGAAGTCTATCTGTATTACCAAGGACTTCAAATATGTCCTTCAAAAAAAGAAAGGGCTTTTCTGTCCTAAGATCTGTTGATAGCATTTCTAAATCTTGATAATACTCTTCCGCATTCTGTATATCTGCACATTTACCTAAGATTTGAACAATTCGCGTTTTAAACTGTTTTTTATCAATTTGTGTCAAAAGTATCACTAAATTATTAGAATGGGAGGTTAAAAGACTTTGTATCATAATTCTTAAATATATATTACCTAAAGTGAATATGTCTTACTCTTAGAACTTTCTCCGACCACAAAGCAATTTCAGTGAAGAAAAAAGGAAACGAATATACTAATGAGTGTTACACCAGAAAAAACAGAATCAGCATTAAGTTTATTTGAAAAATACTTAGTTGTATGGATTCCACTATGTATGCTTATTGGAATTCTACTAGCAGAATATCTCCCATGGATAAGCGAAGCAATTGCAGATATCCAAGTAGAAAATATCTCCGTTCCAATTGGTATTTGTCTCTTCCTTATGATGTATCCTGCAGTACTAAATCTTAAAGGGTCAGAGCTAAAAAAATTAGGAAAAAACCCAAAACCTATTATTCTTACTCTAATTTCTAATTGGTTTGTCGCTCCAATTGTTGGTTTGGTATTAGCAAATGTCTTTCTCCCAGATAATGACGAATTAATCGTGGCTATCATTTTACTTAGTGCTAGCCCTTGTACAGCCATGGTATTAGTTTGGGGATTAATGGCAGATGGGAATCAAGAACAAAATGTTGTCAACACAAGTCTGAATACAATAACAATAATGATATTTTATGCACCACTAGTATCGATTCTTACTGGAATTCAAAATATTCCCATTGATAGATGGAGCTTAGCAATCACTGTGATACTATTCATAGGGCTACCTATTATCATGGGAATAATTAGTAGAGATTACTTGATTTCTAATAAAGGTGAAGTATGGTTTAATGAAACATATCGTCCAGCACTTGGTAAAGTTGCGATCATGGCTTTATTATCAACTCTGATAATATTATTTGCCCTAAATGGAAATACGCTTATCGACAATCCGGCATTACTTGTGGAAGTGTCAATTCCGCTGTTATTAGGATTTTTTATCGTCGTAGGATTTAATGTAGTGATTACCAAGCTTTTTGGACTGCATTATAAAGAAGCTATAATTACTGTGATTATTGGTTCATCTAGCCACTTTGAAATTGCCATTGCGACAGCTATCGCTGTATTTGGTCTTGGATCAATCGAAGCGCTTGGTACAACTATGGGATTATTCTGGGAAATTCCAATTATGCTCAGTATTGTTTATATAGGCAAATATCTTGGAAAAAGATCATTCTGGGATACGAAAAGTTCAAATTAGGGTCATTTCGGCTTTCTGACCAGGAAGCGAAAATGACCCCACCCCCGTTGGGATAGCACATTTTTAAGATCTAATGGAGAATCATATACTTCACAATAGACTAAACTTTCAATCTCAAAGTTTGAGAAAAAATCGAAAACATCCTCCATATGGGAGAAGAAATGGGGAATTCCATCTTCTACTCCTCCCCGAATGATGAGCGTTTGTTCATCAATAATTTGGTTTTCTTTTTCCCTAAAATGAGTCCCCTTATCCTTGGTAAGAAGGGTTCCATAAAAAATTCCTCCAGGTTTAAGGATACGATGTACTTCCGAGATAGTTTTCACAATATCACGTCGAAGAGCATGATAAATGACGTTAAAACTGATTACTAAATCAAATAAATTCTCTGGTTGATCCAACTGAGTCATTTGTCCATGATTCACCGTTGCTGACAAACCAGCTTTCTTAAGCCATGATTTTGTTTCTTGGACAGCAGCGAGAGAGATATCACTCGCATACACTTGATATCCTTGTTCAGCAAAAAACACTGTATGTCTTCCAAGACCACACCCCAGATCATAGACTTTAATATCAGGATTATCACCAAGAGAAAAAACTAATTGCATAGTAGGCCCATCTGGTAGTTGCCAGTCGCTTTTATCTTGAAGCTGTAACCACTTCCAACCCTCCTGTATAGAATTTTTATTCATAATAAAACCTCATACATCTTATGTATTGGTCTCTAAGTCGTCATTACCACTTGTTCTTGCATTATTAAACTGAATGATAAAAGTAGAAATAAGCAAGATAATTAAACCAATCCATTCATTTAGTAAAGGAAATTCCTCTGGGAAAAAAATAATCGAAAGAAATACTATCTGGGGAAACATCGTTCCATTAATTAGAGCAATATCCATAGCTCGAATTTTCTGCATGGCTCCATTCCATAATGTAAAAGCAAGAGCGGTATTCACTACTCCCAACCAAAGAATCATGAGAAATGAAGTTAGCGAAATAGAAGGAAAAGATTCAAGACTAATGGCAAATAACAGAAGTATTACTGAACCAAAGGTCATACTAATCGCTGTAACAAACAAAGGGTGAAACGAATTATCACGGTTAATACCTCGTCCAATAATGGATGAAAGAGCATTTACTATTACTAAACCAAATCCCACAAGTAATCCTGAAATCGATATAGCCTCAAAATCAAAAGGAAAGAAGTACCAAAGGATTCCCACCAGTGCAATAAGAAAGAAAAATAATTCAAACAAACTTGGTCTCTCATGAAGAAGAAAAAGAGAGAAAAATATCACTGCAAACGGAGTTAAGTTTAATAAAAAGGACACGGTTATTGTGTCCAAAAGGGATAACGCTAAAAACTGTCCACCTTGAGTGAAAGTAATAAAAACTAATCCATATCCAAATAACATTCCCCATACCTTTCTATTCGAACTTTTTAATGTACCTCGGTGACCAGGATCTATCAATACCAAGGAAAGTAGCAAAACAGACCCAATCAAATACCGGAAGCCTGCAAAATATAATGGTGGTAATTCATCCAATCCAAATTTGATAATAACCCAAGAACTACTCCATAACACCGTTACGAAAAGTGCCTGGAGGACTGCGGTTAAATATTCTTTAGAAAATTGGATTTCCATCTCATCAACCAATATTGGGGAGGAAAGAAGATGAATCTCCGGGGAAAATAAATTTATCTGTCTTGGTGAATATGTGGGCTTACCCAAAAATTGAAGCAGATTTCAAATGAATACATGGCCATCTCAATTAAAGGATTTTTACCATGAAATAAGGAACTATTGCAGAGAAAAAATTAATCCTAAGCGGTTTATCTTTGAGAATAGTAACTTAGTTAAACTTAACCTAAATGATCTATCATTAACTACAATTCCTTCTTCAATTGGCAATTTACATTCATTAAAATCCTTAAATCTCCGAAATAATCAACTAACGACTCTT
>JAEOTM010000131.1 GCA_016839815.1 Candidatus Hodarchaeota archaeon | reverse complement strand
TTCTAGATGATTATACACCATCCATATCACTAATTTACGACAAAAAGATACTGGAGATATTTAATTTATATTCAAAGTACGGAAAACGGTGGTAATTATGAGACATATTAAGTTTCTATCAATAATGCTTTTCATAACAGCTACTTTACCTTCGACTCACATCTCTACATCACTAGCAACTTCAGAAAGTGAGATAGCATATGTTGGTTTCGATTTCATTGTAAAAGATCAACCAATAGTCGACAATCAAGTAATGGCTAGAGTAAATGTTCATCATATGGGTTTTGTAGCAATCTATAATTCATCAGGTGATCTACTTGGATATAGTTCAACTATGGAGGAAATTGGGATGAGCCATAACCATACTTACGCCTCACTGAAAATCCTCTCACTCTCTGATGAAGGAGTAAACCACACAACGTTTGTGCGAGTTCACTTATCTTCAATTGGCCGAACTGCACAACTTACTGCTAAGCTTTACAATGACACAAATATGAACATGATGTTCGAATCCGAGGGATCAGACCTCATTCTTGTAGATGAAAACGCTAACGAGGCTGAAGAACAATTTACCATCACAGATACTTATCCAACAACCATCATTGTTAGTGATCAAGAGGTTGATACTGCAAATGCCAAAGTTTTCATAGAAAAGGTCATTGTTCCTGGACCAGCATGGGTAGTGATCCATATTAACGATAGTGGATTAGGAGCAATGGTAGGTAGACGGCATATTCCACTAAAACAGGGCATTAACAATGATCTCTATATAGATATAAATGAGTATGTTCTTGTAAATAAAGAAGCAGGAACTCTTCCTTCAGAACTAGCAGTCTTCGCACATTTACACTGGGATAATAAATTATATGGAACATTTAATAAGACAGTTGATACTCATCTGTTTTCACCAGCTTTTGATGATCCAATCATAGGAAATGAATCAGCTAAACCGTTTCTTATAACATTTAATGAAGGAAAAGATACTCCAGGATTTGAGTTTCCAATAATTTCACTAAGCTTAACTTTCTTAGTCATGATTCCAATATTTCAAAGGAAAAAGCGTTGATAAGCGACAGATTTCTAAAGTAAACTCTTCATGTCATCAATCGCAGCACCAACAACCCAGCTGACGCGAGTATAGACCTTACGAATCATAAGGTTTTGATCAATCAGTATACTAACCCAGGAATGGATGAGAATACTGGGTTGAGAATCGTTTCCATGAGAGACTTTTAGATTGAAAGATGTATTATCATTAGTGACATTTACAAATTTATCTAGTTCATTTGCGTATGATAATACACCGTAATCATCGACAACTCTCTGAATGGTCTCTAGATCATATGCTGTAAGAAATTGCCAACCAGAAAGATTGACTCCATTAGACAAAGCATAATTCTTCAATACTGAAGGGGTATCAAATAATGGATCTAAAGTAATGCAGAGAAGCATAGCATCTTTACCCAAGGAGGGAGCTAGTACAGTTTGAATTGTTTTAAAATCGTAAGTCATTAATGAACACAAATCATCCTCACAATTAGTGTAAAGGAATCCAAGCATTAATACCTTTCCTGAAAAGTGCTGTAAGCTCACCGTTTCATTTTCTTGATTTATTAAGGTAAAATCGGGAGCTGGTTTAATAACTGGCAGCATTTGGTTTTGACTTAGCGGATAGAGAATGAATGCAGACCCGATTCCGGCTAGAATCATAACGCCAATGAGTGTTCCAACAATAGTACTTTGTTCCATGCGATAATAACTCCTTTTACCTCAATATTATATTCCACACAAATAGACAATTGTACCAAGAGCTGGGATAACAACTACAGGTAATGCAATGAACATAGGAATCCCGAACATTATTCCATATACTGTTTTAGGATTATCTTGATATTTTATCCCCATAAAAAAGGCAGCAACTAAGTATGCTTTAAGAAGCGCAAGTACAATTAATGCTAGATCAATAAATCCCTCAATATCAGTGCCTTCTCCCACAATTTTCGCCATAAAACCAACATTCAATTCTAAGACCGTTAGTAATCCCAACATAAGAAAAACAAGGAAATAGGGACGTTTTACATATTCATGCGCGTTATTAGATTCTACCTGTGTTGCCATACTTATCATCTTTAACTTAATTTCTTCAATTACATAGTAGGGAGTTCATCAATATTCAGATTGAAGGGATCAGGACCTGCAGGAGGGCCCCTTCTCAAACTGTAAATCATGTTAATGACGAATACGATTCCAGAAGTGAACATTAAATAAGCACCCAATGTTGCTATTAAATTCCAAAAGGCTAAGAAATCTACATTTCCAAAATTTGAGTAATCATAAAACCTTCGTGGCATTCCATGTATTCCGATTATCATCATAGATCCAAACGTAGTTAAAAATCCAATGACCCACATGAAACAATGAGCCCATGCTAGGTTGCGATGGTACATTTTTCCAGTAAATTCTGGGAAAAAGTTATAAAACGCGCCAATAAGTGCAGTAAGAGCTCCACCAAGGATAATCATATGAAAATGACCAACTACAAACGCAGTATCATGGGCAACAATATCAAGAGGAACAATGTTTAACCAAACTCCAGTCACCCCTCCAATAACAAAACCGATAATAAAGCCAAATGGAAAGACTATCGGAACCTCCAGTTTAATTCTGCCACCCCACATTGTTAGTAACCAATTAAATGTTTTAATTCCAGAGGGAACTGCAATAAGTGAAGTGATAATAGAAAAAATCGTGGTAGTGAGAGCATCAGTCGCTGCACCATACAGAGTGTATTGGTGGTGCCCCCACACAAGGAATCCAAGGAAGGTAATAACCATCATGGATACTACCATGGATTTATAACCAAAGATTTCATTACGTGAAAACTTTTGCACCATCATTGATGTTAATCCCATGGCTGGGAGAATCATAATGTATACAGCGGGGTGAGAATATGACCAGAAAATATGTTGCCATAGAAAGGAATCCACACCATAAGCGGATACTGAGAAGAAAGTTGTTTCAATAATTCTGTCAGAGAGTAACATTGCTAGACCTGTAGTAATTAAAGGGGTTGCACATAGTTGTATGATTGATGTGGCTAAAATAGACCAACTAAACAAGTCTAACTTTCCCCATGTTAATTCTGGTCCACGCATAGTCGCAATTGTCATTAGAAAGTTAATTGCAGATACTAATGATGAAACTCCAGCAAGTAACACACCGATAATCCACATATCTACACTTACTCCTTCGAAAATTGCACTTTGGGGTGTATAAGCAGTCCAACCAACTGAGGCTTGAGCAAAGAAAATTAATCCTCCCGCAGGTATTAATAACCATAAGGCAGCGTTATTCCATCTTGGCCAATACATATCGGGTGCCCCTATTAATTTGGGGACAAGATAATTCCCAAATCCCGCACCTAAAGGAAAAATCACTAAGAAAATCATAATTGTACCATGAGCAGTGAATATAACAGCATATAATTCATCAGTTACTAGTGTTGGCCCAGGAAAGGCTAATTCAGTCCTCATGACCATTGCAAGAGTCCCACCAATAAACACACTAATGATGGCTAGAATAATGTAGAGAAGACCAATTTCTTCATGATTAGTTGTCCCAATCAATGTTTTCCAATTTTTATAAAAGGGAGGATGTTTACTATCTGTAATTTTTATCACCTTATGTTACTATGATTTTTGCTTCCATAGAATAATGGCCGAATCCACAATATTCCGCACAATGAACTTCATAAGTACCTGGAGTGCGTACTTGTAAGTAGATAATATTATACCTACCTGGAACCATATCAAGCTTAATACTTAGCTCATGAGAGTAAAATGAATGAATAACATCCGTTGAGGTAATGTTAAGCATGTACACCTTATGTACCTCAATCTCCACATAACCTACGGTAAATGAATTATCTTCCCGAACAAAAGTAAAATTATATTGGTAAGCGACGATCAGGATTTCCTCATCATAGTCCTTTCGCTCTGAGAAGTACGAAGTAGTGGCTGGTAAGCTAGCGGCGAATAATGATATGACTATGACTGTAGCAAAAATAACCCATCCAATTTCTAAACGCATCTCATTTTGGATCTTTTTACGTACCGTATTGTTCCCTTCTCTGAAACGAACTACAATATAGATTAACATCCCAAACACAATTGCAGCAATTAGAATTGATACTAAAATCATTAGTGTCAACAAGAACTCTATCTGTGGGGTATAGGTGGAATCAGTCGTAGAAGCTCTAGCGGAGATTATAGGCCTCGCTAAGAATAACCCTAATAATATACTACCCAAAATAGTTATATTTTTCATTTTCATTTAATCTATCACCCATTCAAATTCAACCTATATTAAATAGACAAGCGTAAATAAAACTATCCACACTAAGTCAACAAAATGCCAATATAATCCAACTAATTCCAAACCAGCGTGATTCTCCGGTGTAAATCCTCCCTGATGAGTACGTAAGGTTGTAAAAACAACTAGAAGCACACCAAAGAACACATGAGCACCGTGTAGTCCTGTCTGAATATAAAACGTAGATCCAAATAATCCTGAATCAGGAGTAAAATGATGAGAAAATAGCTTTAGATATTCAGTAACCTGAATACTAAGGAAGAGAGTACCTAATCCAGCAGTGGCTAGCAGAAAATTACGAGCTACCTTCTGTTTGCCTTGTTGTATCGCATCTACAGATTTAACCATTGTAAAGCTACTAATAATGAGGATAAACGTATTAAGTGCCGTTAAAGGAATATCTAGGGTTTGACTCTGAACAGGCCAATCTGCTGCGGAAAGTCTTAACCCAAAAGAGGTCCCAATAATCATTGAAAATAAAATTACCTCACTTCCAAGGAATAACCACACCCATCCTTCACGGGGTCTTTTGAAAAGCTTCTGAGTATAAGCTTCATTGAATATGAAGGCAAGTAATACAACAAAAAATGTCCAAAAGAATCCAAAAGCAGCTAATTCATTTCCATCAGTAAAATTAATGAGAGCAGCTGCAACAAACACAGTTCCAAACGCCAATGCCGCAGGCCAAAGGGTTACTTCATGTTCTTCATGTGAATCCTCTTCAGGTGGTTCTATTTGAGGTGGTTTTCGAGAAAAACCTGCAAAAATAACTAAAAAGACAATTAGAAGTGACCCTACTAAGATTAGAGGAGTTGGATCAAGTGAACCACCAGGGAGCATATCCCCGAAAATTGGTAAATCTGATATCAAAGTTCCACCATAAACACGGATTGCTCCAGCCCCTGAAACCAAGGTTAGAAGAAGATATCCTAATACTTGGCTGATAAAGAAAATGATCCAATACAAGTAGTGTTGATTGAAGAAGCGTTCTTTTCTATAACTAACAAAATAAATTCGAATCACGATCGCAAAAAGGAAGTAAGATGTGCCAATTATTGCATATATAACCTTATATCCTAAAACTGAACTTAAACCTGCCGCAGTTACCCCAGCTACCAAGTTATCTATAGATATGTTCCCAATTCCAATATTTCCAGACGCATCCAAAAAGCCTGCTATTCCTGCAACCACTAAGGTCACAGCGCCATAAATTAGAAACATAAATGCGACAAACTCGAATTTATCAGCATAAGTACGGCACGTAGACTGATTCATTAACTCTCTGCCACGAAAAGCTCTTTTCACTCTCTTTCGGTTAAAAAAGTCAGTTTTTTCAAAAATTGTAACTATCATTGCAATAAGAAATGTAAAGATGCTTAAAGCCAAGTTCGCAATATGAAAGTGTAAAACTATTGGATGTAACTCAGCCATTATTGTTCACCGTTTTTATTACCATTTTCTTTCTTAGACGGTCGTCCCAGACTATCTACATAGATTAATAACCCAGATAAGGTTATAAAAAAAGCTAGGCCTAAAATGAAAGGTTGACTAAAATCATATCTCAGAATACTCGCACCCTTTAGACTCCAATGTATTGTTCCACGATTAATGATCGCATGCTGAGCCTCGAAATCGTCAGAAGTCCCATATGCCCAGAGAATGATAATTTCTCCCGTAAGTGGAATAGGGTTATCATATTTAGTATCATTGGTAACAATCCCTCGTTCAAATTCGACAATGGTTGTTTGATCACTTTCTGTACCATCAAAGGCGATTATATTGTTAGTTCCACCTAATTCAGTATCTGGAGGATGTGGTCCGTAATCATCGGTACTAAAGGCATCAATCATATGCACACTGCCATTCGTACTTACCCAACCAAAGTACATGTCAGCGTCTTTCATTCTGTAAATAGGATCGATTCCAATCGCTATCCAGCCCGTCGTTTTGACTTCCATTGCGAATATTATCGAATTTTGGCTTGTTGCTTTCCAATATAGAATAAACTTACCTTCATCTATATTCTGTGAGTTAGAGTACTCTCCTGGTGTAATAATACCATCCAGAATATTTTCTGTAGTAAATTGTTGTTTCGCAACTAAAGAATTAACTGTAAATGAGAGTATTAGTATAAACACCATAAAAGCTAAAATCTGTTTACTCTTGGCAATTATTCGCATTTTGTTATCAAGCCTTCTATTCAACGTTGAGATCTCCTTCAGAGACAAATTTTTTGGTGCAGAGGAAGAAAAAATTGTCAAAGATTATTAAGAATCGTTTGTGAAAATCGAATATTTTGAATTCACCCTTTATTTAAGCCTTTCTTTTGTAATTACAGAAACTCCCAGATAGAAGAGGAGTATTCGGAAACAGTATCAATTTTAAAATTTAAGAAGATGTAGATACCTAAAACAAAGGCTATTGTCCAACAGATGATGGTAACAATCATAAACGGTCTTATCCTCCGTAATAAACCTAATGGGATATCTTTATTGAGAAGAAAGGTAATAGTAATAGAAATACTGAGAATAAGAGCAATCAGTCCAGAAGTCCAGTGGAGAAGAGGAAAAATTCTAGGAATTGGATCTTGAAGGGCTCTAGGTAAAGACCGTAGCACCGCAGGAAGCATCCAAAGGAACCAGATGATCGCATGTACAGGAGTAGCCCCATACACCATCCAATGATGTAAATCAATATTTAATCGTCTTGCTCCAAAATACCATCCAATTACAAGTGAACTAATCAAAATTGTTTCAAATAGCATTACAAGTAACGGAATAAATTGTATTTCTAAGTTCCCAATCGTCACATACTCCATGTATAATCACCTTACTTACTTATAATTGTTGAAACACTCCCTTTTGTAGTAAAGAGGCAGGATTTGATATTTGTCTCTTTTCCCCGATGGCTAGCTAAAATTGCAGATCCAATCATCCCCCATGGACAAAATCTCACATTTGCATTTCTGTATGCCTCTGAATCATGAATTTTAGAAAATGCGCATCTATTCGCAGTAATTATTACATTTTCATCCTTAATCTTATATTTGGCAAATTCAACAAACTTTTTCGACTGGATAGTCGTGATAAATGAGTCGAGCTTTGCATCTAACGTCGTGAGAGTAGTATCTCCTTCATAGATGAAGGAATCAGGCAAATATGCGGAGATAATATCTGCAATTCGTTTGAATACATAATTTTTGATAGCTGTTTCCCCTAGGATGTCAATAAAAACACTTTCATAACCAAAAATCGCTGCTCTTAACTCCCATATCTCCTCCATAGTAAAATCCCTTCCAGTGCCTATCTCCCTAGCTCTCTCTATTTTTCCTCGGAATTCATTCAACCAAGTCTCAAGTTCACTAATTAACTTATCCTGATCAGTTGATATTTCCGAGAATACTTCAGGCAAGAATTCTCTCACATAGTAAACCATCTTTGGAATTACATAATCAGAAACAACATTTTCTCCGATAAGCTCAGTACCTACAGCTTCATAAGCATCCAAAATTCCTCCGTATATGAAAACAGCGTCAAGAACTTTTTCAGCCTTATTTGTAACAGACATTAAATCAATACCTCAGAAGAGAGAGTTATAATTAGAACTACTTTACAATTACAAGTTATTTAAGAATAACTAAGTATTCGTAGAAAGAAATCTTCAGAGATACCCTTTCTTTGAAGAATGAGCGTATACGATTGTTCTCCAGAAATTCTCAATCGAAATTCAACAAAACGGCGTCTTGTTAAAAGCTTGGAAAAACTGTTTAAGTTATTAATCAATGTTAATAGAAACACAGAGGAAGTTGGGGGAAGTTTAGAACCTTTTATGTGGTCTATAGTGCCGTCAGTTTGAACTACTGAAGAATTATGTTCATATTCTTCTCCATGAATTCCTGTTAAATCTTTCAAAGTAGCATAATAACACATCTGAAGGGCAGCTGATAGAACATCATCTTCTAAGCTATTCATTGAACCAGTGGCAACGCTGATTTTTTTCCCACAATAAACAGACGCTACTACATATTCATTGGTAATTATACAGAAATATTCGCAATCTCCTTTCAACCCTAAGCGTGAAATTAACTTTTTCAGCGTAGAATTTAATAGAAAGAAATCGGTTACTTGTTGCTGTTTAAACAATGGCTTTGGCCTAGCAAATTTAGTAATAACCTTCTTTTCTATTGAATCTAGTAGTAAAGCTAAAGGGATATCCGTACGTTTTTCAAGCAGTTCACTTATATAAGCTACGTCTTCTTCAGTGCCAAATAACTGAGCACTAAGTTCCAAAATTTGATTCTTGAGCGATTGTTTCTCAGGAGTATCTAATTCAACAAATCCTTTTTCATCAGGAAGGTTAGCCTCATTGATGACCGCAAAGATTTTGATAAGGGACTTTCTTGACAAAGACTGGGGAGTGTGTTTTTCATACACTCCCACAAGCGTTTTTTGGGAACTTGGAAACTTCTTAAAGAGAAAATATTCATTTTCCATTGCAAAAGAATCAAGTGCATCAGCCCTCGCTCCCTCGCTGAAATCTTGTATTGCGGTCAATAAACCTGAAGAGAGTATTGATTCATCACTATTCGCTTTCTTAGGATCACGGGAGTAGTGAAATAGTAAAACACCGTTCTCAATGACAAATATTTCTTTTAACATGAATATAACCTACTCATAAATCCAAAAAAGCTCTGTTTATCGCGTTAGTAATATGAATATTTCTCAATATCTCTCGTTCGAAATGAAATGCACGATGATATTAATTATGTTAATACTTATCTTTCAATTTGTGAGAGATTGACTCTAGTTTTGCTTCCAAACTATCGAATTTTTGCGAAAGAATGGTTTTTATCTCCTGAAGAGTACTCAAAAGTGCATCCTCTCTCGAATTTGTAGTTAAAACCTGTGAGGATCCTTCAATGCTTGATTCCTCTTTTTGTTGTTTTTGAAACATTCGGAGTTGAGTTAAGATATAATCACGGACCTCGCGATAAACTATAAGTCCTTCAAGTTTTTCTTCCGCCATAGATTCGAGAGATGAACTTGGTCCTCCAGCTGTTTGAATTTCAACAGTCCCAATATTAAATAACCGATCAAAGGGTCCTGCTCTCATGCTAATATGAGTAACTGTTCGATAAGGGACATGTTTCTCTGTTTTATTAATAATTCCTTTTTTAACTACAATCTCACTTCCATGTACAATAAAAACCATCTGTTTAACGTATATATACATCCCAATTCCATATATCACGAAGAGAATTACCCATAGTAATGAAAATCCCACAGTCATTATTGTAAACATATCATCTAATTCTTGTTGAACTGTGGGACCTTGAGAACTCCCTATCAATGTATTCACGAATAAGACAAATATAATCATTGCTATGATAAATATGATAGCCGTTAATAAAAATAGGAAATAATTCTTGTACAAAAAATTCTTACTTGGACGAATAATTCGTGGTTTATCTGGTGGAGTAGAAGGAATTTCAGAACCAATTATATGTGGAAGATCAGACATTTTCATCACGTTTCACGAGCAACTATTTCTTTGATTGTTATATCAATTAGATCAAGGACTTCTAGTTGTATATTTGGGGAAGGTAAACCATGTTCAGATCGGAGAAGCTCAAGGATATTCATACAATCTATTTCACATTGAGAACGACAATGGTGAGCTTGCCAAGGGAGTATCGATTGGTCTTTGAGAATAAATAGAAGATAAACCATTGCATTGGTTCGAAAATCAAAACCTCTTAAAATCCCATTACGCAGAAGTACCTCGTTAACTTCTTCTTCCCTTCTTTTTTCTTCGGGAGTATCTGCCTGTAGTGAAAGATCAAGACGAAAATCAGTAGCTAATTTTAGTAATCCTTCCCTCACTTTTTTAAAACCAACTGATTTGAATTTAGAAACAGATCGTAAATCAACAGCCTTATTTGGTTTACGAACCTGGCGATCTTCAGCATTCTCCAATATTTCTGCCAATTCATTCAATGTAATGGACGGTTTCTTAAATATCCCACGAATTACAATTAATTCAGATTCGGATAGCTTTTTCACAGGGAGTCCATCACATTCGAATGAATATATTACTATAATTAGTAAATTACCAATTTCCTTATAAAGCTTGGGGTTGGTTTAATTAAGCAGTTATTGCACGTATGGATTAATAGTATATTTTGAAACCTAATACTAAAAGGAATCTCGATTTTTAAGCTGAATTTTCATGAGTTTCGAATATCATCAGAAAATCCTTTCAGTTATTAAAGATAGAAAACAGAAAAATCGAATTACAATTTTTTTCCACATTCGAAGAGTATTTAAATATGTTACCAAAAAGTAGTAATTGATAAATAATGTCAATTCAACTCAAAAACCGCTCAAAAACACACAAATTATTTGGTGAAATTAAATGATTCCAATAATTCCATATGTCCCTCCCTCACAAAGAGGTCAAAAACCTAATCTACTCGCACTAATTGCGTCAATAATACTCCTATTGTTTCTTATGTTTGGACTAATCGGATTTACGTTCATGAATGGGATGTCGATCAACTTAGTGTTCGTCGTTCTAGGAATTATTGTCCTAATTGCATCATTTATCCCAATTATTGTTGTGATTGGGTCAAGAAATTCGAATACTCATAGTGATTACGTAACAACACATCGTCCAAATCCACCAAAATTGTCACATTCAACCTGGACTGAACATTCAAAATCTAAATTCGAGTATTGTACCAATTGTGGATCATTAGTTGACTTTTCAGACTTTTTCTGTACTAATTGTGGGGTACGATTAAAATAAACATAGGTGATATTCTCATGCAAACAAAACAAACTTTTATAAAAAGAAATGGCTTAATACAAATAAAAGAATTGTCGAAATTCTATTCAAATGGCCAGATTAGAGCTGTCGATGATTTAAGTTTAACTATAAACCAAGGCGAAACCTTTGGATTGCTTGGTCCAAATGGTGCGGGAAAAACGACAACAATTCGCTTACTAAATGGACTTATCAAACCTACACATGGATCAGCCAATATCAATGGCTATGATATCCTTAAGGATACACAACAGGTGAAACGAATTTCTGGTCTCTTAGGAGAATCTCCAGGAGTTCATGCAAAGCTCTCGGCATACGAGTTTCTAGAATTTATGGGAGCTTTATACGGACTGAAAAACTTGAAAACTCGAATAAATGAACTCCTAAACTTCTTCGATCTTTCAGAACGAAAGAATGATCTTATAGAAGGATTTAGTACAGGTATGCGTCAAAAAGTGTTGTTAGCAGCTGCAATAATTCATGATCCAGAAGTAATTTTTCTAGACGAACCCACAGCTGGACTTGACCCGAGAGCAGCCCGTACAGTCAAAGAATTAGTAAAAGATCTCTCGAAACGAGGTAAAACCATTCTTATCAGTAGTCATAGACTTCCAGTTGTTGAAGAATTATGTGATAGAATTGGAATTATCCATCAGGGACAATTAATAGCCATAGGCACAGTTACAGAAATCCTAGCACAGAGTCAAACACAAACACTCGAAGAAGCGTTTATTACTATCACAGGTGGAAGTCCTAGCTCAAATTTATCTCCCTGGAGGAACTGAGAACCATGTTATCATTTCAATGGTGGGCGATTGCCAAAGCCGACTATCGGATGACAACAAGTCGTTTTCGACAATATCGTCCATTTCTTCCCTACTTACTAATCGGGGGATTACTTTTCTGGATTTTTTATTTAGGTCCCTCTCTTGCCGAGTCCTTACTCTCTGAGATGGAAACTTATCTATTCTCAATTGTGGCAGTAGTCTTAGTTCAGTCTGTTCTTTTCTTTTTCTTCCTGATGTTCTTTCTTTTACCTATGATGAGTATTCTTCAAGATATTCGAGATCACCACTTTGAAAATGTGTTTTCTACACCTATTCGTCCAGGAAATCTTTTGTTTGGTGAATTTCTTGGAAAAATGCCGTTTTATGCTACTTTTGCGATGGTAATTGGGAGTTTCTTCACTATTACTATGATTCCCTTAGGCATTAATTCAATCCAAATCATCTTCATCCTTAGTATTTTTGTAATTACTTTTTTAACAGCCTCTTGGATTGGAAATGTCACTGCAGTACTAATCAGGTCCTTTCTTATGAAAAACGCGAGAGGTCGTGACATTGGTAAAGGTTTAGCCTTTCTACTAGTTATTCCTTTGGTTGGAATTATGTATGCAGCTATAGGTGGATACTTTGATTTCCTTCTTGATCCTGAGAAAGGAAAATGGTTTGGAGATATTCTAAAATTAATTCCTAGCTCTTGGGGGGCTGAAATTGTCATCGAAATTGCACGTAATCCGAGTAATCTCCTAGGTATTACTTCTTCAACATCTATTCAACTCATATTGTTCATAGGTTTTACTTTTGCTGTATTCATTCTTGGAATTAGTCTTTCAAATCGGTTATATAGTCTTGAATTGAGATCCTTCTCTGCTGCTAAAGCTAAACCAGACAGTAGATTCTATCGGGTACTATCTAGGTTACTGGGTAGTGGTTCATTTGCCATAATGGTTACGGCCAGCTGGAAAGGATATGTGAGGACGATAAAAAACCTGACAATGTTATTCTATGTTATCGCCCTAGTTGCCTCTATGAATCTATTTCTTATGCAACCTGAAGATGCAGAAAGTGCAATTGTAGGTACAATCATGATCACTCCACTTTTAACTGCGTTTATCGTCGGAGAAATTGGATTACAAGGTAAGGAAAATCTTCTCCTCTATAAACAAACTCCAATTACCACAGGTTCGTTCGTAAAGATGAAATTAGCTCATTATTTCCTAATCATTCTACCACTTGCGATTGTGTTAGAAGTAATCATTTCTCTCTTAGCACCTAATATTCAACTTTATGAAATAGTGTTCAATGTAGGGTATCAAATAGGTATGGCTATCGGATTAACTCTGTTTTCTACTGGTTTATTTCTAAGAAATCCAGCTTATCACGAAAAGGCCCCGGAATACATAATTAACATGCAAGTTATTATTTTTTCAATTATGATTCCTTTTTTCTTTGGATTAATCATGTTGGATAAGTATCTGTATGACACATTTCAAATTGTTGATTCTTTCTATTATATTATGGGTGTGGTAACCTTTGTAACCATGATACTCGGAGTTATCTTCCTCTATATTGGAGTAAGACACTTAGATAATCTAGAATGAGGAGTAACATACTGAAAAGGAGGGGTGGGAGTATTTTTTCTCATTGTCGTTGAAATATTTGGTTCATGCAAGCAGAAACAATATTTCTTATTTGAACTGATCTGGATTTAAACGGGGAATAAAAAATTATATTGCTGGTATTATATAAGCCCCTCTAGTAAATTTCTCCTCGCAAATGTATAAAAAACATGATATGCTAATATTTCTTCAATACACGATGGAGTATGTACTCTATGAATAATAAGAAGTTACTTAGCTTAACTCTGTTTATCATCTCGATTTTCCTGCTTAATTCTTCTACGGTCTCTGTTCTTGCACATGAATATGACTGGGAGGAGGATGATGATGCAGATGATCTTTATGTAGACATTACAATTAATAATGCTTTTTACTGTGATGCTGATTTTGATGGTGCAGAGGATGATGTAGTTGTAGAATTCACATTAAAGATTGAAATCAGAGATTGGAGAGAACTATATTTCTATAGATTAAAAGTAGAATTAACCCTCCCATCTGGTTTCGAGTACAAACATATCTTCTACTTACGTGATCGTCCTTCTGACCACTCAGTCCTTTTCATGTATAATCACGCTACTGAACCTGGTTGGTATACCGTTAAAATGGATTGCTCGGCTTATGCAGATGATGACCGAGCTCATGATAAAGATTCCCTCATCTTTGATCCTCCAGAAGGAATTGGTGGGACCGAACCTCCAATAGCTAAACTATATCTCTAATGAAGCGCTAAGAATGCTAAATGTACCGATATAGAAGATTGGGATGTTATTGAAACATAAAAGCTAACATAAAGTTAACTACCTAATATGTGAGAAGAAATGGAGCTCAAATCAGAGGATTTTGCAATTCTTTTAGCATTGAATCAGGATCCTTTTATGTCAATGAGAGAGCTCTCTCGCCAAATTAAAGTTCCAGAATCCGAAGCAACTGAACGATATAATCTATTAAAAACAAAAGGAGTAATTAAAAACCCAATCGCGGTATATAGCCCAGCATCATTAGGATTAAAACGCATTCATGTTAATACAGTTCTTCCAAACTTCTCCTGTTTGGAAATAATGGAAGAGCTGTGTACCGCTCATCCCTATACTCATTATCGTTCAAGAATTTTTGGAGGCAGCCTCGGTTTATTCATCATATTTGATATTCCGATCGGTACAGAGAAACATATTGAACTCCTTTTCAAGGAATTAACAGAACTAGAGGTTGTTGATTCTTTTGAAATTTATGAGAGTACAGGGATCAGGATAGAATCTTATCCAAATCTAGAAAAATATAATGCGGGTACATCAAACTGGAGTTTCATCTGGCCGATCTGGTTTGCGACATTAGAAGTCGATCCTCCTCGTTTACCAGCTCCTTCAGACCCTCCAATGGAATTACCGACTTTCACACCTGTTCAAGCTCAAATTCTACGCTTTTTGACAGCTGATGCTTCTCTTTCACTAGATGAGCTTTCTAAAAAGGCAGGATTTGCCAAAAAAGAAATAGAAGAAGCTTACAGAACTGTAAAAGAAAATTATATTGGAGAAATACGATTCATTTATGATAGAGATGTTTTTGATCTAACAGAAACAATTATTGCTTTTGGATCTGAAGTAGACCTTCGTAGACAAGAGAAACTTTATGAGGGAATGAGAAGTGATCCTCCTCCCTTCTTTCTTTCATTAGATCTTCTTAAAGACGAAAAGATCTTGATTTGGATCACGATGAGTCCAGGTCAGGCATCAGATTTTACTTATGCATGTTGGCAGAATATTCCAAATTTTAAGATCCATGTTCTTGATACAAAGGTAAAAGGTTCAATGCTTTACTGTTTCTATCCTGAAAACTTCGATTTTATTGGAGGAAAATGGAAAACCTCACTAGAATATATGGTTGATAAACCTCTTAGCACAACTAAGAAAGCAATACTTAACATACAAAAATAATTTAAAACCTCTGAAACTTCTTTGGAAAGTAATGAGATAGGATTAACTAATCAGCTTCATTTTTTAACGTCCTCTTGATTGGATTGGGAAGCAATGCCTAAAACAGTTACTACGAATGCAGATGTACGTAAAACTGATGAAACATTTATTCATCAATTTTATCAATCTTTTAAGCTCATATCTGATCCAATTTTCATAGTAGATAATCATTTAAAATTTCAATTTTCAAACGAAACTTTTTTACGTCTATTACACGGCTGGGGACTACCCTCACCTCGTAAAAATCAATATATTGGCGACATGCTTCCATTCTTATGTGAAGAGAGAATAAGTGACTATAAAGAAGTAATCCAGTCACAAGAAACACTTCTTGTTAGCTCATGGATTGTTCCAATGGATCCTACATCGTATTCTGTAAATCTGGTACCCATAATTACTAATAAAAGAAAACTAATAACTACAATACTGAAATATCAGTCTACAGAAGCAAAAACAGAAAAAAATATGCGTTATATCGAGACGAAGTATGAAAGCATGATGAAAGCTCTCCGAGAGAGTGAAGACAGGTTCAGAAAATTAATTACTCAGATGGGTGAAGGTGTTTGGCTATTTGATAATTCCTTAAGGACGGTTTTCATAAATAAGGCTTTGAGTAAAATGCTAAGATATACAGAGACTGAAATGATTGGAAAGCTTATCACAGATTTTATTGGTCCAAAGCTTCAGGAGGCCTTTTTACAAGAATTAAACTCTCTAGACATCGATTCTACATCAAATCCAATTGATATTACATTTTTTAATAAATCAGGGGTGGAAGTAGATACGAGGTTAATTCTTTCAACATTAACAGATCCAAACAGTCAAAAAATTGGTAATTTTTGTGTAATATCCGACATCACTCAGGAAAAATCACTTCAGAAATTACAGGAACGATTCATAGCTACAACAGCTCATGAGCTAAGGACACCTCTTACGGTTATAAGTGGTTATATTGATGTTCTACAAATTAGTCCTGATCTATCTCAAGAAGATCTGTTGGTTATTGTCGAAAAAATGTCACGAAACGTTAATCGACTTATTAGACTGGTTAGAAATGTACATGATCTCTCTTCTGTTCGAGCAAATTTATTTACTATCAATCGAGAAGAAATCAACCTGTTTGAGTTTATAAATGAATTAAAAGATCAGATCACAATCCTGTTTCCAAAACGGAACATTTTTTGGGATACAAATGTATTTATTGATTCTAATGTGACTTTTAACATGGATGGTGAAAGGATCAAACAAACGGTCGAAAATTTAGCACAAAACGCTGTTAAAAATTCACCAAAAGACTCACCCATCAATATTCGCATCAACTTTCATCCTACTGAATTAACAATCTGTGTACAGGATCAAGGAACAGGTATATCTAATGACAGTATGCTGCAATTATTCAAGCCATTCGCTCATATCCCAACTGAATATTCTCAAACTGGTACTGGTCTTGGGCTATATATCATTAAAGTAATTGTTCAGGCTCATGAAGGTACTATCGAAGTTGTTAGCGGAGAAGAAGATACTGGATGCATTTTTACAATAAAATTACCTAATAATGCCTAGAATCACATTTTTACTTCATTAAGAATCTTCTTTCTTCAGACTTCAATGTTAGTCTTGATCCACATATTACACAATAAGAAAAACACCCTCCCTGTTCTTTTCTACAGGAAGGACATATCATTCTATTTTGAAGTCGTTTTGAACTCATAAGATATTCGCTCTTTCGTCTGAATTCAAGGAACTTTGAGCTCTTTTTATTTTTCTCTTAGAGATTATCGAAAAACTTCGGAAGATTATGTCATGCTTTTGGTCGTCCAACAGGAACTATTGGACATATCATTTCTGCACCAATCCAACCAAGGTAACTCGCGATTCCAAATGCCGAGAAGATCAAAATACCTTCCAATAATCCAGTTAATCCATCAGAGGGATCAAGATTATGGACCACAAAGATGAGAACGGAGATTACAAACAAAACACTTCCTAAGATGATTTTACGTTGCAAATAAGGAGTGGTGAGTTTTCTAAATCTAACTTTTCCATCTATGAGTCCCGTAATACCTCCTCCAATCACAAGAAGGGGAAAGAAAATAATTTGTAGATCACGTGTACCTTCTATTGAGATTCCTACTAGCTCAGATGAAAATATCGATATAACATATAACAAGGCAATTACTGCGATATAAGATATTGTGAAGTGTACAGACACTGGATGAACATCTAATTTTAGAAACATACGTCTTTGTTCTGAGGCCTTGTGTTCATAAGGTAAAAATGCTTTTTCTCGAGCTCCACAGGCAGGACAAATTCCTCCTTTTCCCACTCGTCTTACATATCCACATAATCTGCAGTATTCATATTCTGCGTTTTCACTCATGCTTAATTCCTCATCTACCTGATTCTAATAATCCTTTCGTTTCTTACTTAATAGAAATTCAATAATTCATATCTGATTAATATTTTATTCAAGTTCAAGAATGAAATATAAAGGGTTGTTGAAAGATTGTTAATCAGAAGAAAAATTTAGTCTATATACTTTTCCAATGGAGAGCTTGTGTCAATGTTTTTATTTCTTCTCCAATCAATCCTAATTGTTGGTAGTATCATTATTGTATATCTACTACTTTGTCTTATAATTATGTTGATTTTAGCTAAATTGCCTAGAGATTCACTTCCAGATATCCCTGATTGGGGAACAATTGAGGAACACCGTATTCCAACGGTAAATAATAAAACGTTAGAATGTTGGGTAGTTCGACCAGACACACTTTCTAATAATTTGCCCGCAATCATACTTCTACATGGTTGGGGAAGAAATAGAGGAAGAATGGTCTCACATGCACGCATTTATGGAGAACTAGGATATACTACTATTCTTTTTTCCGCACGAGATCATGGAAATTCCGATAAAGAGATACTAGGAATGAGTATTATACGTTTCACACAAGATCTTAAAGCGTGTATATCTTGGTGGGATCAACCTGTAGTCTTATTAGGTCATTCTATTGGTGGAGGAGCTGCTCTGTTAGCTGGGTCACAAAATTCGCAAGTTAAAGCAATTATTGCAGAATCACCCCCCTATGCCTTTCCCTTTAGTTTAAAATTTGTTTATGGGCCAGCTCTTAAATTTCTAACCCCAATTTTAATTCCTGGAATAACTTTCATTACCTTGAGAATATTCCGAAGATTTAAGAAAGGGGAATACAGTCCCCTAGCGGTCGCACCAAAAATTAAAGTCCCAACTCTAATTATACATGGCAGAGAAGATATTATTTTCCCGTACGAGTATTCCCAAGAACTAGGTTCTTTCATCAAAGATTCTCAGGTCTGGACTCCTGAAAATGGAACTCACTTTAACTATGAATATCTACCTGAATATCAACAAACAGTGTCAAATTTTCTAGCAAACACATTAAACTAGAAAGATTTTGGAAAAATTTCGAGAAAACTAGGAATGGTAACAGAAAAGCAACTTCCTTTATTTTCTTGAGTTATGACACTCATTTTACCATTATGTGCAGAAATAATAGACTTTATTATATATAAACCTAATCCTGTCCCTCGTTGAGAAAATTCGGTCGGAATATGTGAGAATGGTTGGAACAGTTGGAATAATTTCTGATTAGAGATTCCTGTACCCTCATCCTCCACTGTTAGATTAAGAGAATTGTCAGAATAACTGAAATTAATTGTAATGATTTTGTCCTGTCGAGAATTTTTTGCTGCATTATCAACGAGATTTTCTAATACTTGGTTTATTCGATTGGTATCAATCATAAGCTCAAGTTGAGGGGAATGAATTTCTTCATTTATTAGAATCAACCTATTCGGAAAAAGGATTTTGATTTGCATTTTAAATTGAGAAACAAAGTCATTTAAGTTTGTTCTAGTAGGATTAATAGTAAAAACATTTGCTTGGATGGCAGTAAGGTCGTGTACTGATTGTACAAGTTGATGTAACCGAAGTGCATTTTTAAACATTGCATTATAGATATTTTGATGTTCCTGAGTGATCGAAGGATCTTTCTGAAGAAGTTCCAAGTACCCAGAGATGATCGCTAAAGGAGTTCTTAACTCATGGGCTGTCACTCCAATAAATCGTTCCTGCAGTTGTTGATATTTCTTTTCTGCAGAAATATCAGAAATAACTCCAAACGATCCTATTAATTCATTTTCCTCGTTATAGAGTGCTGTTCCAGCGACTCGTGTATGAATTGTTAACCCATTCTTTGTTAGAAAATCAAGTTCATAAGTGGATGCTGGAATTTCCTCCGACATTCGTTTTTCCCGTATTTCGTTAAATAAATCAATATATTCAGGGGTTAAGAATTCCGTGACTTTTCTTCCTAACATCTCTCCCTCTGTATAATCTAACATTTTTAATAGTGTTGAATTCACTAAAATGGTTCTATCTAGGCGATCAGTGACCCATACTCCTTCTCCCATGGTTTGTATTAACGATCGATACTTTCTTTCCGATTCTTTTAGAGCTTCCGTAATAGCTACATTTTTTGTTACATCACGAATAATTGTTACTATGTGAGTCACTTGAGGAGAGTTTTTATTGAATATAGGAATTCGTTGAATGTTATAGAATTCTTCTCGTCTATGGCCTGTTCTTTCAGCAATAGCCATTGCCTTTCCAGTCTCAAAGATATACTCATATTCAGCTAAAGGGCGGTCTGACAGGAAGGGGAAAATATCTGTCAATTTTTTACCAATAACTTCCGTTTTAAATCCAAAATGAGCATTCCACTTTTTAAATGCCTCATTCATGAAAATGATATTAAATTCTTTATTGATAATATGAACTGGGTCTATCATGGCTTCAAGCACAGAAATAAGTTCTTGATTTAGTTCTGGATTGAGTGATTCTTGTCCCATTAAATATCAAACAGGTTATCCATCAATAAAATAAAAATTTCTCCCTCCAGAAATGAGTAAAACTAACTAAAAGTGCATCTGGATCAAAGGTTAGATAAGGACTTAGGATCCAATAGAGACGATCTTATACTCAGGTAGAAAAGCAAAATATAGATCTAATAAAGTACCAGCCTCTGTATACTGACTAATTTCCGAAGAATCAATATTCTCTCCAAACTTTTCATGGAAATTTTTTACGAATTCTTTTAACGCAGATTTAATCAACATTGAAGTATTATCGGCGATTACAAATGCGACTATATCTTTATAGGCTTCAAAGATGAAATAGTAATTATCGGTTTCAATAGATTTAATTTTTTCGGTATCATGTATGACAGATTGAACAAATTGAAAATTAGCGGTCATCAGATGTGGTATAAGAACACTAGAATCAGGACCCGATTGTTTTGTCTCGAAAAGAACATCAAAGATAGATAATCCAATATTCATGTTAATAACTGATATTCGATAAGCATTGAAAGGTAAAACTCGTAATACCCGTTCATCAAGCAATATTGCAATAATTACAATAAAGGTACCTAAAGCAACACTCAAGATTTCAATTCCTAGAATGACTAGTGACATTTTGGTGCTTACGCAAATCAGTGGGAATAAGATAGGACTTAAACATCCAAAATAAAATAGAAGAGCTGGTTTAAGGTACGTTTGAGGCACAAACGGAAGAAATCTACTAATTCTTATAGTTAATAAAAATGTCAGAAAGATTAAATCAATGCCAAATAATGCACGGGCAAAATCTGACAAATAGGGGCCAATTTCTATACTGAATTTGATCGAATTAGGAATAACTGACATAACCAAACCATTCCCTAAACCTAATCCAAGTATCATGAGTATGAAAGGCGAGGGTTTATCTGCGCGTAATGATTCTATAAAGAATACAAGGAAGAATACCACAATAAATAAGATAATCATCTGAATACGAAAGAGGAATTCCATGGTAGATCGATTTTCAAATCCTACGAGGAATAACATACCATGACAAATATTATAGGGAACAAGAAACACTAATATTAATTCTAGATAAATTAATGGTTGAGCTCTGAGTTTCCGATACTCCCTAAACACAATAAGCGCTCCGCTTGTCGCTATAAGAACTGATAACCAAGAGAGGATGATATACTGGAGCTGTGGAAAGGTATAATCAACGATACTCATAGTCCTACCCTTTGGAAGTTGAATCATCTAAAGTATAAGCTGATGGATTATAATCATACTCTTATTCAAAGTGGCCAAAGCTATCTGAGTATGTTTTTTTCTTGGGATTTAGGCAATATCCTGTTTAGGAGTCCAATATCTAACCACATAGGTAAAGAATAGGATTGTAACCACTCCATAGATTATTACTTCAGGAATAGCTTTTCCAAAAAGATTGATGTCACTTAGGAGCATACCAGCAACATCAAAGTAATAGAACGGTGACAAGTATAGTAACCAGGAGAAATCTTGATTCATATACCATATTACTGGTAGGAATAGTGCTACTAAAAATGTCCCTGCTAAAGCTAGCGGAAGATATTTTGGATGAGGAAGTGAGGCAACGGCTACAAATAGAACTAGGAAGAAACTGTATCCTATCCCTAAGAAAATAAATGCCATATTAGTTGCTCCAAAGTCTGTAAGAACTACATCGGCATACATACTCAAGACATATTCTCCAATCCACAAAGCGATCCAATTAGCTAAAATAATAAGCCAAAGGTAGACAATTGAAGCTAGGGTTCTCTGGATAAGAACTAAAGTACGTGTACGAGGCATAGACCAAGTAATCTCATCATATCCAGCACTTCTGTCTCTCATAATTATATCATAAGTGAAAATGAAGAGAAATGGTGCATAATAGATCCAATGAAAGAGCATGATTTTGACTAAAACAAACCCCTCTAAAGTTGCTGATAGTGAATGGTTAAACATAAAGGCTGCAATTATTGGTGAATTAAGTGTAGCTTCCATTTCAGAGAAAAGTAGTGTCATAGTCTCGTCTCCAGGGTATACAAGAGCAACTACCATTAGTAAAAGACTCGTTGCTATTAAATAGATAAGAAAAATACCCGCAGACGATTGTAGTTGATCTCTGAAGGCAGGGAATTTCCAACCTACACCTGAAAGGATTGATTCAACAGGTGTTCTAATAAAAGATACTTTAGATTTAACGCTTCTACGTTCTTCCGTCTCAGTTGACTCTACATACCTTGATCGAGTTTCAATGTAATCTGTTCTATATAAAAAGAATATCGTTAGTATGATCAGCACTCCTATCAACAAAAGACATTTTATGATGAATTCTTGGTTCCAAGTTCCAGCAATAGCATGCTGAAATGAATTTATTTGAGACATCAGGTTAATATCTTTCACGAAGTCAATTTCTTCTTGTAAGAGATTCAAAGTGAACGATACAATGAAGAAAACTCCTCCAAATGCAAACCCAGTCCTTTGGGAGGACTTAATTGCACTTCCCAAGCTAGAAACTAGCATAACAACCATAACATAAAACATTGGTATGATAGAGGCGATTACAAAGGGTGATATTTCACTACCATTTAAGACTAGAAACATTACCCCAATAAGATATGCAGGTATAATCGTAAGAGGAATTAGTATAGTAGCAATTAGTAGATTTTCTAAAAAATATTTTAGTGGTGATTTTTCTGTACTAAAAAGAAGCTCTTTTCCCTCTTTTTCACTGAAAGGTAGAATTTTGACTCCGAAGAAAATACCGATAACTGGATATAGAATTGTTAATAGAAATGAACTAAATATGAATAATAACCATACGAGCATCCCTGGATTATCAACTTCTTGTTCTCCAAAAAGCAATTGAAAGGCTGGAATGCCAAGATAAGCTTCCACAGCTTCGGATCCTGGATAAACAAGACCTACTAATACGACAACTGCTGTTAGAATCGTTATCGCTAAAATAACAGTATTTCTATGACGTTTGAAATTTAACCAATATCGGTGGAGTGCGAAGTGAAAATACATTACTATATCACCTAACTTTTGCCTTCGTAAAATTGCAGGAAGAACTCTTCCAGACTTGCAGGAGGATATACAAGCTCTTCAGGATCCATAGCTAGAAGCTTCCCAATATTGTCTTTAATTGAATCCTCCATCCGAATTAGTATTCTCACGTAATTATCAGATTGTCTAAATTCCAATAGACGTTCACCAAATTCCCTCAGCTGTTTTTCATCAGGAGATCTAAGGCGAGCTTCCACGATTCTGGGTACATCTTTATTAAGATTATCTATATCCTCAATACTAATGAGAAAACCATCTTTAACAATCCCAACTCGATCACACACGCGTTGAACTTCCTCCAAATTGTGAGAACTCATGAAAAGGGTTTTTCCTTCTTTTTTGGATTCTAACAGGAGTTTGTACACTTCTTGTTGAAGTAGGGGATCAAGTCCCGCTGTTGGTTCATCCATTATCAAGATATCTGGATCATTCATAAAAGCAGAAACGATACCCACTTTCTGCTTATTTCCTTTTGATAGTTCGCCAATCTTTTTCTTAAGATTTGAATTCAGATCGAATCGATCGACAATTTCTTGTCTTCGTAATGCTGGTTTAGCACGCATAGCTTCAATGTAATTCAAAAATTCATTAACTGTATAATATTCGGGTAAGGATAATTCCCCAGGAACATAGCCAATTTTTTCTCGTAAACGTGGATTTTGTCGTGTAACTTTCTCACCGGAGATTCTAATTTCTCCGTTAGTAGGCAGGAGAGTATTCATCATACAGCGAATTGTGGTTGTTTTTCCAGCTCCATTAGGGCCCAAGAAACCAAAAATCTCTCCGCTCCGTACCTTTAGAGTAAGACCTTCGATCCCTCGTGTGGGACCATAATATTTCGTTAATTCGCTAATCACAATTGCATTTTCATGTGTCATTTCAGCCACCTAATCTTTGAAATTTATAATCATTTTGTAAATCGGATATTGAAATAAGTAAAAAACAATTGATTTTTATCAGTTGAGAGAGTGTTTAGTGAATATTATAAAATAACCATGTAATTTGATATTGTGAAAAATCAATGATCGATTGTAAAATAAGAAAACTTTTGCCCTTATTTGGTACCAATTGCATTAATCATCTCTTAGTTGGTACTAGATAATTAGAAGTATATTCCTACTTCTAGTAACTAGATTAGAAGAAAAATAATACCCTGTTTCCTACAAAAGAAAATAGATACTTCCTCCCTGAAGTAAATCACTGTGAGATCCATCTGGTTAGGGACGTTTCATTCCCACAATCTGTGCAGTGAAGAAAAACCAGTTGCTTTTCATTTTTCCCTAATAACGATACACCATGCTTATTTGAATCACTCCAGATCGATCCTTTCCTGAACACTGATCCACACCACCAACAATTTCTCTTCTGTACTATATATTCCTTCTCTAATTCTTCAAGCGTTTTCAAGTAACTTCACCATCCATGTATTTTTTAGTATTTAGTTAATTTTATGTCTGAATGTATTACCACGGAAAACAAACTTATAGTTTTGTTTACACATTCGTGTAAAAACGTTAGTTCAAGAAAACTTGAACTCTGAAATTCGTAGAAAGAAGTCTGAAGAGATGGATAGAAAATTATCCTTTTCGAATTAACTCGACCCATGGTTTGGTAGGTATTTGTTTTCCTGGTAATTGCCTAATGTACGAACTGGTGTCTGATTCAGCGAGTAATTTCCCATCCTCAATCATCATGGATAATTGAAGACCACAATAGGGACATTTCATAATTAAATGCTCTTCTCTTTCGAATAAACTTGATGGAATATTCATTATAAAGGCACCTCCGCAATCTTGACACTTCTTTTTTATCTGCATGTTATTTCCTACTTTTAAACTTATAAAAATCCATATCGATGATTGGTCGATAGCCTATTGTCTGGTAAATTTTATTTGAGGTGGGATTAGCTAGATCAGTGAAGAGAAAGCAATATTTCTTTCCACTATCCAGAATTGATTGACTTACTCGAGCGACCACTTCAGTAGCATAACCCCTTCTTCGTTTATCTGGATAAGTGTAAACTGCATTTATTATTTGTCCATTTGGTGTTGCTTGTGCTTTCTTCGCCATTGAAACTACTTCATTATTTTCCTTTAAAACGTAAACTAAATTGTTTTCTAACGCTTTTTCCATTCTACGTTGAGAAGCTTCAATTTCAGGCTTTGATTTCTGGGGTAATGAATCAGGGAGGGCTTCAAGAATAAAATTCTTCATCATCTCTAGAATGGTGTCCTTATCATCAGATGTTGCTTTGGTCACCTGCCTATTTCCTAATGTTGAGGGATTGACTTTTTCCAGTCGATATATTCTCTCGTGCTGATCTAAAGAATAATCTACCGATTTGATCTGCGACCAATTTTGTGCAAACTTCAATACTCCTGCTTTGAAACCAAGCACTCCAGGTAGTTCTTCATTTACTTCCCCTAGCTTATCCACTAAACTATCAATACTCTCAAGATTATCCGTATAAGAAATAAGCTGATTATAGGGAGGAGTTCGTATAGAAACCAATTGAATGGAGTCCTCCTTCTCAACAATGATTAAAATGGGTTTTTCTGTTTTACTGTAAGTGTTAATATCTTTTTTTAGAGCATTTAATATCCCAATAAGCAGGTTATTCTCTGCTTCATGACTAAGAAGAAATTTTTGAACTAATACTGCGAATTTCTCAACATCCGAATAAAATTTTACTTGCATGATTTTCCATTCCGCAACAGCAAGAAAGTTCTACAAGTTTATTTTATTTTCCTTCTTATCATAAGGACTAAACAAATCCCAAATCGGTTCAATATTCCCTATTTCCTACATACACTGTTTGATCACAGATCAACTAACATAAGAATAGTAGTACAAGTATTACTTTTACCTTAGGGACAATAAAGTCATTTTCTTACCCTCCAGCAGAAATTAGGACTTTTCAATTATATGTCATTGCAAGACAAAAGATGAATCAATCCTTTGACTACTAGGATATGATTGTCAGATAGGTCATAATCAAGTAGTACCATTGTCAGCTATTCGTTATTTTCCAAGATATTTGCATAGTCAAGCTTCACTCTAAGAGTCATAATTCTAATCGATCATGTTCACTCAGATGATTGGTGTCAGAGGTTAGCTTACTAGAAAGAACCGTCTCTGATGGAATAAGTTTTTAAAGGGGATAGTTCCTTATAGCAACTCACAACAAGTTACTAAACGTACCTTAAGAGAAAAGGAATCTGAAAAAAATGGCAAAGAAAAAAGTCGTAAAAAAAGCCGCACCCGCAAAGAAAGCAAGCTCTGGAGCTGGTGGCTTTGCTAGTGCAAGAGTTGAAAGATTAATTCGTGATGCTGGCGCATTCCGAGTTTCCGCTGACGCCGTTGATGCACTTAATTCAGTCTTAACCGAGCATAGCCTAAAATTATCTAAGTATGCAGTTGAAATTTGCAATAACTCTGGCCGTAAGACTGTTAAGAGTGATGATATTAGATTAGCGGCATCAAAGATGTGACTACCCCTCCTCACATTTTATTTATACATTCACTGCTTCTCCGAGAGGTCAGAGAGGCATTTCCTAATCAATTTTCTTTATCAATAAGTAGTGAGTATTAGGCTAGAGTCTCTCATTTAATTACAAAATCTGATTTTTTCATAACGAAGCTTATATCCTCCGACTTTGTCACGTTTGTCATGAGTATTATTCGAACAATTGATAGATCTCAAGCTAGTTTCCCGACAATGGATGGAGCAGGGGTAAAACTAAGACGAGTTTTTAGTCATCAAGAAACTAAATTGCTTGATCCATTCTTATTACTCGATGCTTTTGGTTCTGAGAATCCTGAGGATTATATTGCAGGTTTCCCTTGGCATCCTCATCGAGGAATAGAAACTGTTACTTATATGTTAGAGGGGTTGGTTAAACATGAAGATAGTATCGGTAACTCTGGCATTCTAGGCAAGGGTGATATTCAATGGATGACCGCTGGAGGAGGAATTGTCCATCAAGAGATGCCTCAGGTATCAGATGGAAAATTAGCTGGTTTTCAATTGTGGGTAAACCTTCCAAGAGCTTCTAAACTGATTAATCCTAGATATCAAGATATTGTTGCTTCTCAAGTGCCTGAAATTACCCATGATGACGGTATAATTGTACGTGTCCTTGCTGGGAAATATCGTGGTACTGAAGGTCCAGTTAAGGATATCATTGCTGAACCTCAATACCTTGATGTCGAGATTCCCTCAGGTGTTACATTTACACATACTGTATCAGATGGCCACACTGTATTCGCGTATATTTTCGAGGGAAAAGGGCGATTCGCACCAAATAGCCGTGTCTTCATTGATAAAGACAATCTAGTAATCTACAGACGAAATGGAAATACGATACAAGTTAACACTAGTGGTGATGAAGGAGTTCGTTTTCTTTTAATTTCTGGAAAGCCTATCGACGAACCTATTGCATGGGCTGGTCCTATTTTTATGAATACTCAAGAAGAACTGCGAATCTCCTTTGATGAATATCGGAATGGGACATTCCTTAAGAATAGGTAAGGATTTTCTAGGTTTGATTTAACCAATTAGGGATATTCTTACCTAAATATGGTAGTTTTTTAAGTTTACATGTCTCAAGATTGGTAAATATAAATAGGGGCAGAGCTTTATGAATACCAAAATCAGGCAGTTAGTTAGGACATTACATGTCGTTCCTTCCGACTTGCTTGAGTATCCTGTAATTAACTATTTTCAATATCGGAACAATGGGTATCTAGAAGATTTGCTTCTAACAGATAACCTCATTCAGAAGTATCTTTATCTCCATGAAAAAAAACCGAGGAGTCTTTTTTCTCTGGATAGTAAAGCTAAGAGGAGGATTCTTTGGAAGAAGGGCGTAGATCGAGGATTGTTTTGTGAATCTATTGGTTCAGCCTATACTCCCTACAAACCAATTTCGGAAGCTATTTTTACTGATTCTAAGTTCGACCCAATTAAACAATTAGTCATTCACAGATATCAAAAGAAAGGAAAAGAACACTCAACGGCTTTTCTCTTCATTCATGGTTATGCGGAATCACACTTTATTTTTCATGAACAAATGTACTTCCGATTAGCATATAACCAATTTAAAAGTGATATATTCGCCCTAGAATTACCTTATCACCACCATAGAGTACCATATGATTCACCCTTTTCAGGAGCTTATTTCCTTAATGGTAATCCAGTTCGTATGTTTGAAGCATTTCGTCAATCCGTTATTGAGATACAGTTTCTAATAAATTATTTAAAGAACAAATATGACAGAGTGATTCTTTTTGGTGTTTCTCTTGGCGGCCATCTTGTTGCATTATCCACACAATTTGTAACAGATATAGATTGTATAGCTGCTCTGGCAAGTCCTTTTCTTTTCAGTCTTGCTTCGAAATCTAATATCGTCCCTATCGCCAATAATTATATTCAACAACATAAAGAGCAGGGTTTAACTTCTTACTATAAAATACTCTACTCCACTAATTTAAAGTATTTTTATCCGTATACAACTAATGAAAATACCACCATCATTGGGGGATTATACGATCGTATAGTACCCTTCAATTTAGTTTGGAAACTAGCTAAAATGCTAGGAAAACAACTATATAGATACCCAGGAGGACATTTAACTCTTCTTGCCTGGTTTAGATCACTCATTGGTCAAATAGATAAACAATTCAATTCTTCAGTCTAAGGAGACGAGTGTCTTTTCTTATAACTGATCATTCAACCATTCTAAGAATTCATCACTTGCAGCTTTTTTCGGCAATGGTGTACTAATTTCCTCGTTGGCTGGATTTCTTTCCCAGTCGTCTGACAGGGTAGTCATCCATTCTGTGAAGTGGTCTACAACGTCTTTCTTCTGTTTCTGTAGTAATTGTTGAGAACGAAGAATTTGCATTCGTCTACGTGGAATTAGGATTTTATCTACGCCCCTCATACTTTTTAGGTTTGAAGCGTCATGGGGATTTATCCCATACCCAGAGCTAAGATGACGGATATTATACATAACAAGATCAGTAGCTTGCCTCAATGCTCCTAAACTGTAAATATCAGATTTATCAAAATCATATGATAAGTAGATTGGTTCTCCTACTGTCAGGGTAACTTTTTTCCCTACAGAAGGCCAATTTCCTGCTCCGTAGGGGAGAATCCCATCTGTTCCTACAATTCCAACAGGTACAACTGGGGACTCTGTTTCAAAAGCAAATCTTGCAACTCCAACCTTTCCATCAAGACTCTTACGAGAATATCTGATATGTCCCTCTGGGAATATCCCAAGTGCTTGATTTCGATGTAGGACTTCTAAACCTCTACGTATTGCTTCATCGTTATTTCTCTTTTGTACAGGGATCACTCCAAAATAATCCATCATTGTTCCCCAAATTCGATTTCTCCAAAGTGCCGACTGTTTGCCTAAGAAAAAAACACGTGAAATTTCAGAAGGAACAATTAATCCCATTAAGAATGCATCGATGACACTTTCATGGTTTGCTGCAAATATAACACCGTCACCCAATCCATCCAAATGATTTGCAAGATTTTCACTTCCTTTAACCTCTAATCGATATCCGATTCTAGCACTAAATTTAACTAATCGTCGGATAAATTCATAAGAAAGGTCTGAAGGCATTTACAAATCTCTGGGTACATGGATTAATTGAAGAATCAATAGTGTTCCCCTTACCTCTCGAGTTAAATAAATGTAATTTCTAATCTCAGATTTTTAAAATGAGTTCTAGAGATTAGAATTTGTATTAAATCAGCGCTGTTGTCGTAACTTCTTCGGGTTCTGTGAATTTTGTATCAAGAGCAGATACATTAGCAATAAAGACTAGATAACCAACCAGCAATATTCCTAGTAAAGGGGAAATTATGTAGATTACTTGAAGTTCAATGAATTCGGCAATCCCTCCAACAAACAATAGGGCTACTGGTAATATCGATTTAACTAACGTAAAAGTTACTGAAAAAATACGTCCTTGTAATTCTGGAGGGATTGTAATCTGTAGAAGGGATATTATTCCCACATCAATCATTGCTACAGAAAATCCAACGATAAGGCTCCCTATGAGTATTATCTCAAATACTCCAGGAGGGGCTAATGAAACTATTAGTAAGCCAATAAAAGCTAAAAATGTAGAACCAACAATAATATTGACTCTAGGCTTAAAGTTCCTTATTGCTATCACAACCGACCCAAGTAAACTCCCTGCTTGAAACGTACCTAAAATTAATGCTAATTCAAAAGCTCCTCCTAGATGGAAGTCTTTAACGTAAAGAGGTAATAAGCTGAAAAGAGGATTGATTAAAATATTACCGAATGTAAATCCTATTATTAGAGGTAACCACCCATGGGTTTTTAAGTAATCGAAAGTCTCGAAAAATTGTGTTCTGAAGGAGGGAGAATCCGTTTCCATTCCATCTGTTACTTTCTTGATAATAGGGGGAATAGTAACAAAAATCAAGAAAATAAACGCAATTAAAAATGTAACAACGTCAATCCATAATATCACACTAATTGTTGATATTTCTAGCAATATTGCTCCCAGAATTGGACTTAAAATGAATATGAAATTATTGAAAAATTGTCCAAAACCGTTAATTCGACTAATTTGATCTTTTGGAACCATTTGAGGAACAATAGACACACTTGCAGGCATCTGAAATGCTTGAAAAGTCCCACGTATTGCTATTAGAACTAATACGTGCCATATCTCAACTACTTCTATCCAGAACAGGAAGATCAAACCTAGGGTAGCAATGGCCTGAGAAAAGTCAGTCACTAGCATTATTTTCTTCCGATTCCAACGATCGGCGAGTACTCCAGAAAATGGGCCAATTAAAACCATTGGTACTAATCCAACAAAAGTAGCAGTTGCGAGTATAAGTGTACTACCTGTTTCATTAGTTAACCACCATATTATGGCGAATTGTACGATACCTGAGCCAAGAAGCGAAATTAACTGCCCAACCCATATTACAATATATCCTGGCAGATTGGTAGTGGTGTTTGAATGTCCTTGATCTTCTAAAGACGAAATTTTTGATTCACTTGCTTCCATTATTATTATTACCTTCTAATATGTCCATTTACCAAGAAACTTTGTCTAGAGCTGTTATAGTTCTGTAAAAATTCTACAGTTTGATATATAAATAGTTAATTTTTCTGGCAACAAGTAATAAGAAGGAACGAGTCAAGTCAATAAACTGGTCTGATGAATAAGTGAAATCAATGAAAGAAGGCAAATATGTCCGAAAAAAGCTCAAAATTTGCTTTATCGATATGGATCATATCCAAATTAAATCAGATGACTCTAATATGTGGTTAACTCCGTATACAACTTTCTATGGATATGAATTTGACAGAGATATTCAAACAAGGGTAACTGAACAATTTGGATGGTCAACTGATTTAGAAAAGCTCATTAATTCTCATTCAGTAGAATTAACTATTCATATTATCGCATACAAATTTCTTCAAGAACAAGGTATTGTTCAGAAATTCCATTCTAAACATGGACGAGAATATGATGATTATTACTCATACCTTGAATGTATGAATGTGCTAGCTATCAAAGGAAGTAAAGAAGAGCAGCTTAAAGAAACAGTCATACGATTAATTGAGCTGTTTGAAAAGCAAACATCTATTCCTGTTCTGGTTGATTTACCGAGAATTACGTTGTTAATTCCCAAAGAAATGTATTCCTCGCCATGGATTTCCTCAATAAATCAAGAAGATCATTTTTCCGTCTGCTCAGATATTAGAGATTTTATTTACGATTTCAACTTTGAAGATTTTATCGACCTTTCCTTGAGCAGAGGCTACAAATATAAATTAAAAGACTATCTCCCACTCCTTCAGGTCTTCCTCAAGAAATAACTGTGATATTTCCGTTCCTAAGACTCAAGGAATAAATTCTGTAAAAAGAGGTTGGTTGGTGTTCCATGTATTCCAGAACTTTTAACCACAGGAATGCAATATCTAATATCTAAAGAATCTCCTTTCGCAGTTAAGAACGCAACTAAAGCGCTCTCTGATTCTGAATCTGAGGATGGTTGATAGGTCAATATCACAGTATTTGGTTCAAAAGAGGGTATAAATTCTCTGATCTGTCGGAAAATTGTTTCGTAAAACTGATAACTCCTCTCGGGTTCTCGAAAGATCCCTTCAATTTTTGAAGCAATCATATCGTCCCTCTCCTTCCATCCATGTCCTAATGAACCTAATAAAGATGATTCCAGTTGAAAAATTTTGGTAAAGGTTGTTTGAAGATGGGATTTTGTATGTATCGTTACACTTCTCAAAGGATAGATTTCATTAATCATTTCAACGGAAATCTCTCCTCCAAAACCAACAGAACACATTAAATCGAACCAGTATGAGCCCTGCTCTAAACGATGAGCAGAGGTACAGGAGTTTGCATATGATTGGTCCTGAAGATGATCAAATAATTTACTGAGCTTTAGAGAAATATCCTTTCCCGCTAAATAAGGAATGCCCTTCGTATACAGACCCTCACACAGAAAATATACCCTAAAGTTTTTGTTTGAAACTGTGAAGAGTCCCATCCCCTCGATTTCAGGAATTCTATATCCATAAAAGCCACTCATGGTGTAATTAAACTCATGTTCAATATCTGCGAGGGTGGCCTCCAGAGCTGTAAACATACTTCCTCCTAAAAATGGATCGAGTTCACTTCCCGTCCTGAGATGACAATGGCCGATTATTTGAGTGCAATTCAAGTGTTGAATCCAGATTTGACTTATTACAACCATTGGAATCCGTCCAAGCCCTATTCATAAAGAAATTTGCACTCTCTTCACAATTAATGTGAAGACTCAATTATTCATATGTCTAAGGTTAGAATTTTTTTAAGATCTTCTAAATAGTGCAGATTATTGATGAGAGATGAATTTTTTCTGAAGTAACTGTGGGAAAGAAAAAGGAATTATATTTCATAGGTAGTACTCATCGAATTGACCATTTTATTTACGTTGTGCAACATTGCGCAACGTTTATTAAGCAGTTTACATTGATTCTATCTGTGGAAAATGTCAGAATTACAGGATAGAGAATTGAAGAAAATCCTTTCACAAATTCTAAATGAATTGAAGACGATTTCTCAGAAGTTACAATCTATTGATACCTACCTAGCTACCTCTTCAAACGTCCCACTTAGCACCCAAACTATTTTATCTCCTGATTCAAACGAATCAGAACTAGATGATCTAGCAACGATGCCTTCTAGTCTAGAAATAATTAATCTACAAGAATCTCGGCCTGGAATATTTAGAACCTACAAAGCAATCCAGAAGAAAGAAGACTGGGTGAAAAGTGCTGATATCGCAGAGATGACATCACGAAGTCGAGGATTAGAATCTCGGTATCTCAATTTTCTCGCTCAAAAAGGATTTGTAATGAAAAAGAGAGAAAAAATCGATGCGGAAAGCAGGGCTACAGAAGTCTGGTATAGAATTGTTGGAGTGAATAGTTAGATGGAAACAATTACATTTCATAGTTATAGAGGAGGAGTCGGGAAAACTGTTCTCTCAGTTAACACCGCTGTAAAACTGGCTTTATTGGGAAAAAAAGTGTGTCTCGTTGATTTTGATCTTCGAGCCCCTTCTCACCAATCTTTATTTGCCTCAAGTACATTTTCTATAACTCCTGCAACTAAATCATTTACAGGCTTTCTCGTTGGAGATCATAATCCACAAAATATAGTTAATTCAACAGATAGAGAGAACTTTTTTTGTGTTTTTTCTAACATCGAAATCTTACAACAGAAAGATTCCAAAATTCGTGCAAAATTAACTCAACATGGAGAAGGAAGGATTCTAGCTAAATTATTTGAGTTTATAAGATACTGTAATTCCCAAAAATTCGATTATTTGATTTTTGACTGTATGCCAGGAATAACATATCGTTCGTTAGATGCACTAGTTGTTTCAGATAAAGTTATGGTTGTCACACGACCTGTAAAGTCAGAAATTTCTGGATTAAGGTTAGTTATATCAGAATGTTATTCAAAACTTGAAGGAGCACAGTTATTCTCCATAATGAATCAAGTGGAACATATAGAAGACTTAGCACACGTTCCTAATCCACTAGATGTCAATTTTGTCAAAGTTAACATACTAGGTATCACCAAATGCCTCGAGGAAAGTAATACTCCCATTCCGCTCCTGCATTCTTTCCCCCGAATCCCCTTTGTAACTGAGCGAATTTATGTCCTTGATGAAAAAGATCATCCATTTACGATGGAAATCGAAGAGTTTTGTACCAAGTTAATTCAAGAATGAGAATTATGGCTGATGTAGAATTATGAGTGAAATTCGGGGTAAAAAGGGATTTGAGGCTCCATCTCAAGAAGATCTGGATGATTACCTCCGACAGAGTCGAAAATCAATCTCACAAATGAAAAATGGGAAATCTCCATTAATTTTTAAACCAAAAAGATCGTTACCGTTAAGGTTAATTGGGGTAATGATCTTAATAATAATCTCCACGAGTCTAATGCTTGGAAGTTCGATCCTTGATTTTAACCCTACAAGTAATAACAATACTAATGAGACTACGACAACCGAGGTTACTACGGTAACTACGACTATGTCTACAACCACCCAAATGGAAACAACTCAACCTTTAGACACGGATACTTACATAACAAATTCGATTCTTAATGTAGAGACATTGATAAGCACAATGATTGCCCCAAATCGTTCCTTAATTAACCCAATGATAGTTAATGGGACAATCAATCGCTCGCTCACAATAACTGATTTAGAATTGTTTGAACTAGTGTGGATCTTGAATCAATTTGATACAAGCTCAGAATGGTGGGATTTAGGGAGAAGTCTTGTCTTTGAAACCTATACCCTGTGGAATAAGACTTCATACTTGTCAGAGAATATTCATTTCCAACTACTCACACTTCGAACACTACTAGCTTATTCACCAAATCCAATCCTAAGTAATGCTACCAATCTTGAAATCTACCAAAATAGAGCGAAACAATTATGGAGAAATGTGACATCAGTTTATAATAACGAAACTGGAACAATGGATCCTAATAATGATACCCTCATTGAAATGGAAGATCAAATTATATTTTGTCAAGTGTTAGCTAAAACATCTAATTTTCCAGCTCTGTTCAACCTTAGTCATACAAATCAGCTGGCAACTCAGGTACTAGAAACTCTAACAGTTATTACTAATTCAGTCGACGGTCTTCCTAAATCATTTGAAAAAACACTTACAAATCTTTCCGAAATCTACCACTCTCATCACCAGGCCAACATGATCTTAGTTTTAGATAAATTAAAGTCCCTTCTAGGTCCATATTCTATTTTAGAGACTTTAACAAACAGGCTAAACAATTTTTTAACTGATGTATTTCTTCGACAAGATTGGAGTATCGCATCCAGTTACAATGAAACTTCCGATATGTTATCTTCACGAAAAACGTTAAGAGATCAAATATTTTATATCAGAGCGAACATTCTTCAAGATAAAAGAAATTTTGCCGATTTTTCCATTCATATGGTAAGATCGAACTTCGGTTCAGAAGATTCTAGCTATTTTACATCTAATGAAGATTCAGAAAATCAATTTCTTACCGATCATGTTCACTTACTTCTCGCCTTTGAAGAGTTTCTTAAACTGGAAAAACCAACAACAGAAGAGCCTACTTCATACGAACCTGCAGACGGAGCTGGTAACAGTTATGAATTCTCAATTATTATAATGGTTCTGCTAATTATTTCTTTTAGACGTAAAAAAAGAAAACTATAACTGTTAGAATGTACAATCGATGCCTCATCTTTTCAATATATGACTAAAAGAGAGAGACAACCTAAACATCTTAGATACTCTCTTTTTTGGGATATCTAGTTAAGAAGGGCTGACTATACTATTTTTTTATTTCTTAAGTTATATATAACAGAATTACTTGAACGAGCATATCATTTTGTAAAAAGAAGGAAAATTAAAATGATCAATAAAACATTCAATCTTAAACTGGTTGGTTTTTGTCTCTTTATACTCACACTTCTGACATTTTCTTCAGTTGTAGCAAAAGCTGACCAAACCCCAATTGTCCCCGTTGATGATGTTGAAGATACATATATCCCTGAATCGTATCCTGCATCTTACGGTGATTGGGATTATTATACGATTCCCCCAGGAACGAGCTATTCCGGAGTCTATTACCTAGGTGGAAGTGGAGTATCAGGATCAGCACAGTATACAG
>JAEOTM010000130.1 GCA_016839815.1 Candidatus Hodarchaeota archaeon | reverse complement strand
TATCTTCCTTGATTCCAATATACTCTGCAACTTTCTGCAGTTCGCATCGTCCAAATTCTGGGCAACATCGTTCCTCTAAAGGAACGTTTGTTGAACATGGTTCTCGAGAACAACCTTTTTGTTGAGCACAAGTTAAACAAGCATGACGGTGCTTTGAGAGAATATTTTTCATTTTCTCCCTTCGATACTCCTTTACGTCGGGAGTATCCGTCCAAATCTTCATATTTTCTTCTATCATCTTGTTACATGACGTTATTAACTCTTTTTCGCCTTCTATGAATACCACACATAGTCGACAACCCTCATGTTCTTGTAAACTGTTGTCAGTAATGTACTCTACCGTACCTTGATATACAGATCCTATTACTTTCATTCCTTGGGCAGAAGATAAGTCGGGGTGAGAGCAAAGTCTTGGAATATAAATATCAGAGACTTCTGTCGCCTCCAGTATTGACAAACCTGCTTTTAGAGAGAAATCCTCACCGTTTATCTTAATATTTACTTTTTCCATTTCCATTTCTCCCAAGAAACACGCAACCCCTTTGCACAATAGGATTAGGTTTACCATGAATGGGAAATCGCACCTGGTGCACAGTTTTGAACACAAGGTAAATTTCTTGGTTTACTAGTGGGTTTACAAGGGGCACAGGAATATTTAATTTTCTTTCGATGTTCATCAGTAACTCTAGCGACGAGTTCCTCTGCTAAAGGATCCAATTCGTTTTCAACTACCTCTAAAACTTTCTCAGGGCAAACTTCAACACATTTAGTGCACCCATCGCAGAGTTCAGTATCAATTGTTATATAATATTCTCCTGAACCATCCCTATAGCCATAATTTGCCTTCATCTTACACTCACTGCTTTGTAAATATTTGTAATTTGATTAAGCCTTTTTTCTTGCTTTTTCAACTAAGGCCTTTCCAAATAGCGCCCCACCAATCGCACCTGCGAGTTGTGGATCAATATTAGGTTCTGGGGCTGTTATTTTAAGCTCCTTTTCAATTCGTGAAACTACACCAATGTTTTTTGCAATCCCTCCAGTTATGGCAAAATCATCTTCTACTCCAAGACGCTCTAGAAGGGTTACTACTCGATGAGCCATTGCTCCACAATAGGCTGCTAATACTTTGTCTTTGGACCAACCTTTTCTTAATAACGCTACTGCTTCAGACTTAGCAAAAACAACACAAGTGCTACTCACTGGTTCTGGTTCTTCCTCTACGAGCGACATTTTTCCTACTTCATTAATGTGCACCTGAAGAAGATCTGCAAATACTTCCATCCCTCTTCCAGTTCCTGCTGCGCATTTGTCATTCATCAAAAATGCAGTAACCTTACCCCGTTGGTCACAACGTATTGCTTTGCAATCTTGACCACCCATATCTAAAACTGTACGGATGGTTGGGCCGTACATAAAATTAGCTCCACGTGCATGGCAGGCAATCTCTGTAATGGCTCTTTTTGCAAAAGGAACGTTTACACGTCCATATCCAGTTCCAACCGTGAATTCAATCTTATTTAAGGGGAGTTCTGTTCCATTTAATGCCCATGTCATCGACCGATTTGCACTATCAGGACTATCACTTCCAGTTCTCATATTGGCATAGCAGTAGATCTCACCATCAATCATTACAACAGATTGGGTACTTACTGATCCTACATCTACTCCAGCAGAAATGATATCTCCATCTTTCCAATCAAGATCTGGATTTGTCCACCGAGATTCGGTCCATCTCCAATATTCTGTACTTTCTGAATTAACCATTTTTTATCCTCCATTAACTTTATCTTGAGCTATCAGAGCTGCTCCATATGCTGAAATGAATTCTGGCACTATTGGATCTTTAGGGACCAGAATATCAAATCCTAGATTTCTTTTCATCGAATCTACGAATCCAATGTTATTAGCTACTCCACCGATAAGAGCTACATCTTTTTCTATCCCTACTCTTCGTGCCATGCTAGTTATTCGATCTGCAATCGCATCATGGACAGCTCGAATGATATCCTCCTTCGGAGTTTTTTGATGGATCAATGAAACCACCTCCGATTCTGCGAAGATGGTACATTGTGCATTCATAGGGACGGCCTTTGTGGACTTCAAAGACATTTCTCCCATCTTTTCTAAATCTATTTCTAAAGCTCGTGCCATAGCTTCTGTGAATGCTCCAGCTCCAGCAGCACATTTTTCATTTATTCCGAAATCAAGAACTTTTCCGTCTTCTTTCAAGCGGATCGCTCGCCCCTCCTCAGCACCTATATCAATTACAGTACGTACAGAAGGAAGAAGATTAGAAATGCCGCGAGCGTTTGCACTAATTTCCGTAACGGTGTCACTTGCGAAAGTAATAGCATCCATTCCTGCACCTGTTGCTGTAATATGTTGAATGTCATTTCGGGTCATTCCAGCTTTGTCTAACGCGTTATTCAGCGCTTCTTCAGCTGAAGCTGTTTGATCAAACCCACTCAAGACCGAGGAAGTAGCAACAATATCATTGTCCTTAAGAATCACTACTTTGGTGTTTTTGGCTCCTAAATCAATCCCAATAGTTGTCATAAGATTTCACCAATACTTAACTCTTACAATATTTACTCCACTAACTTTTTCATTCCAAGACTTTCCATAAATGCATCTATTCGAACCATCGTTTTTGTGAGATCAAATTCTCTTTCATCCCCCATATTTCCTTCAAATGGCATTACTGGAAAGCCAGCTTTCTGAATTGCAAGACGATTTTCTGCAATTCCAAGACTTAACCCTTCACAACCTCTATTAAAATGTAGAAGCACTCCATCCAGTTTCCATTCACGTGCGATCCGGATCATCATTTCAGATTTCAATTTTGGATGATAGAAATGCTGCCATTCTGGTTTACTCAAGTTCCATTCTGCAAGAGCCCGTAGAGCTTCATCTCGATTTGTTATTTCAATTTCGGGAATCGATCTGGGACCCCATGAACCATCTTCCTTATCCTCCCATAAACCTATTAATGAGAAGGTATATAGACTTCCTATTGATACACATCCATATTTCTCCAAGTAGCGGAACACTTTGAGGAAGGCCCATGGAGGTTGTGTATCTGTCATAATACGACATTGCTCGTTCTCTACAGCAGCAATTCCGCGCTCAACTCGACTTTTAACTTCAGGATATAGTTCTTTCTCATAAAAATCTGCTGTCCATTGCGAGGATTTTCTTAAGGTACCTAGAACGTATAGAGAATACATTGATTTTTCATCTAAAGGTGCAGGTATTGTTTTATTAAGTTCACAAATCGCAGCCCAATAATGACAACTCCGGAACTCATTATGAACAGCTTTTATTAGGAGCTCATCATCATAATCTCTGCCTGTAGTTTTCTCAAGCCATTTGATTCCATCATGCATTTGACCCACAATATATTTGAGTCGACTTTCAGTAAGTTCTTCATAAGGACCTACTGATACATCAATACTAAACATTGGGATCCCTCCTTCGAGGTCACTAGCTACTTGGTACCATTTTGCGTGTGAGCAACAGATATGATCTTGCCACATAAAGTCAGGTTTTGGGAATTCTTCCGAAAATTGAGGCCAAGCATACTTGTTAAGAATGACAGACCCCCAATAATTACGCATGTAGGAACAAAGATCTCTTGCGTAACCTTTAGTTTCAATGGCTTCTTGACACTCTAAAGCTAAATCTTTATTGAATGCTACAGTTGCACCATATGGTTCGCCTGTTAAACACCATACATCATCACCTAAACCCGCGGGTATGGCATCAAAAGCCCAGGCGCCTCCTGCCCAACGAATTCCTCCTTTATCGTGGGCTTCAGCAAATCCTTTGTAATAATCCTCACGAAGAGTTTTTGCTTTTCCCCAACTTTTTAGACGCTCAATTGGATATTTTGCTGAACTCATCATATTTCCTCCTAAAATAAATCCTCCTCCCGTAGAATTTCAAGAAATGCTTCTACACGAGTTTTAAATTGACCAATAGGTACGGTGACATCGAATTCAAGGAATAAGGTAGCAAGACCAAGTTCTTCTAATTTTTGTTTAATCATTGGGGTATCTAACTCGTGTGGATCACAAAATTTCTGTTGAATCAGAATTGCTCCTTGTACATCATAATCTTTAGCTAATCGTAAGATGTGATCTAATCTAGTACGTTCAGGCCAGTCCTTACTTGGACAGGGTACCCGTTTCACATACCGTTCTGCAATTGCAGTCATTAGATCTCCAGATGGATTTACTTCTAGTTGGAAATATCGGGTTCCAGTACAATGATCATCAGTAACAAAAGTTGCATTGAGGCCTTCAACCATCATAATAAACTCAGTATCATCATCTTCAGAACCAATAATCATTAATCTTTCACCATGCCCTCCAATATCTCGAGTAGAGAGTTTTTGAAGCAGAGATTCCAATTCATGGTTATGTTCATTTTTCTCGGTCATTTGACTTGATACTACCATGTACATAGCTTCTAAACCTGTAAGAGGTGGGTTTGATTTCTTTCTAAGCTCATAAACCTGTTCCATTAAGCGTCGATTTGCATTCATAAGTTCGATTCCACGCTTTAAATCCTCATCAGTGATAGGTTGGCCTGTCCACTTTTCAAGGGATTCTTTGAAGCGAATCAACTCCTCTCTTAAATATGGAATCGCCTGAGGACTTTGAACATGCATTGGATGTGGGAGATAATAGCTATAATCAGTGGGAATATGAAGATCCCAGCTTGTATATGCCTGTCTAATGTGTAAACAGCTTTGAGCGATCATAATTCCATCTAAATAGTCAAAACGACCTTTCAATCCTTGTGCAAGGCAATCACGACAAAATGGACAGAACATTGCAAAAATATGGGGTTCTGTAACATCTTGTGGCTCATGACTTCCTAAGATACGAACGGGAAGGATGTTTGCTGCGTAAAGTATTTCTTCGGGTACATAGGTACAGAAATACCCGATCACTTTTCCCCCAGTGCGTTTTTTCCATGCCTTGGCATAATCGTGTCGATTTTCATACCATGCTTTGAATTGGTTGAATGTCATATCTTCTTCTTTTACAAGTTGCATCATTTAAGCACCTTTAGATCAATATATTCTGTAGATACATATACTCTTGATTTGGTAAAGTTAGATTTTCATAATTCTTTCATTAAAGTGATGTAGTTGCTTTTGGTCATTCCAAGTGTGTGAAAAAATTCGAGTAAATCGCTGGATGTCCACTCTACTGTGGTGTGGATAATTTTTATCCCTTGTGATTTGAAATTTTCGAGAAGCTCTTCTCCAAGTTTTTTTCCAACTCCCTTGGCAGTATGATTCGGATCAACTCCCAGAACCTCGATCCATCCTCCGTTTTTGATACCAAATAGCCAAGGATGGATTGTTCCAATCATAAATCCGACGACTTGCTCCTGAATTTCAGCCACAAGACCAATACTGTTATTTTTAAGACAATAGAGGATTTCAGATTTCCACATTTCAGGTCGGGACATACCTGAAATGAGTTCATCGAGTAAGATAATTGAGGAGATGTCTGATTCTTTCATTTTTCGAATAATGATTTCTTCCTGTGGATTCATACTTATCATCCTATAGTATTTTGGTTATTACTCCTCGGCCTCTTGTGAAACTTCCTTTCGTTTTGAAATACGTATAATTTTAACAGTTGTTCCAATCCAAATCTTCGGTAAATAGACACGGCCAGTATTTCCAGTTCGTTTCACCTCACGTTCAATCATTTCAAATCCAGTAACTTTTAATTCTGATGGAAGCTCTTCTACTGGTTCAACCATGTCACTCATACCTTTATTTTTCGTTTCAGCTATATTTAGAGACTGTTAATTATATTAACGCCTATCAAGGGATTTTTAACAACAAAATGGTATTACTATATATATGCCTTGTGGCTACTAGGAGTCTATTTTTTGATACCTCAATTCCTCTTGTCAAAAAAAATATAATACAATACACTTGAATGAAGTGAATTGTAGTTTTATTGTTTATATCAGCGAGACTAAATATTATGGTGAAAGGAACTATAGAAATCTTATTTCATGCAACATTCCGAGAAATCACCAAAAAAAGGAAGATTACAGAAGAAATTAGTGAGGGTTGTACTTTTAAAGAAATTTTAACTCGTTTTTCTAGGAAGTACGGTGGTGATTTTAATAGAGTGGTTAACTCTCAAACAGGTAAAATTTCAAACGATATTCTTGTAATGCTGAATGGAAAAGGAATCAGAGATATTGATGAACGAATAAATGATATGGATGTTTTGATATTTAGTTTACCTGTGGGTGGCGGTTAAACAGGTGTTGTTTCCATGGATGAAGTCAGATGTTTAAATTGCTTGAAACG
>JAEOTM010000046.1 GCA_016839815.1 Candidatus Hodarchaeota archaeon | reverse complement strand
GTAGATGAGGAATTAGGAGAAGTGGTGGGAGTAGTGGTAGAAGTAGTGGTAGAAGTAGTGGTAGAAGTAGTGGTAGGAGTAGTACTAGTGGTAGTAGTTATGGTGGACGTGAAAGTACCGCTAACAGTAATATTGTCAATTCCTGATTCACCATTATAAGATATAAATGAAAATTTCTCCGATGTGACTGAAGAATTGTCCGTTGCTTGGAGAATTAATTCTGAATCAAGATACACCTTAAATTGTCCTTGGAGATCTCGTGTAATATCAAAATGGTGGGAACCAGTACGAGTGAGACTACCACTATAATCATAGCTAACAAGGAACTCATAATGGGGAAACTTCATAACACCAAGAAGTATGGCAGAGGTGGATGGATTACTATAACAGTCAATATCTAAGAAATAACCTTTAGAAAAATTTAAGGCCTCTGGTTCAGTCATCCCGAGGGGGTAATTATAGTTATATTTCGAATCGTTCCACATGAAACTGATGACATCCCATGGACGATCCACAGGGGTAACATCTTCTTTAGCAAACCAATCAAAACTCCAGTTGCCATATGCTACGTTGCTATCATGAAAAGCCATGCTTGTTTTATTGTCAACTTGAGCTTTTGGTGCTGTTAATATACCATTAACAACACTGAAGTCTGGATCAACAAGTTCGTAGTAAACTCCCCCGCCTGCTAATTTATCTCGAAGATAACCTACAAGGTCCCAGTTATCAGCCCATGTGTCGTCCTCAAAATTTTCTTCCCAGATTTCGAATATTATCTCTGATTTCGCTTGATTGATTGAAGATATAGCCATTAACAGAAGCGAGAAGATTATAATTATCTTTTCTAGATTTCTAGTATTCAAAAAAACCCCTCTTTCGTGTAGTTTTAATTAGATCATTCAATTCTTTTTAAATCTTTATATCTTACTCTACTGCTTTTATTTGTGCATGGTTAACTTTTGTAAAAACATGACATTTTTTGGGGCTTCCCCCACTTACCCGCAAAGTGTATGTATATACTTTCCTTAACCTAACCAACGACATGGTAACATTCATACATATGAAGTTGATCCTCGTGGACCTATTTCATCTGCAAGCTTCTTAATATGCGCTTGTATGTCTGACATTTGATATAACCACCATTGAAAAATACCTGAATAAATAAAATCGAGAATGCTAGGGTTGACTACCAAGGAATTTTATATTTTTCTTCAAGTTCGGATTTGTGAATCTGTAGGTAAAGATACAGTTTGTTAAGTTGGATCAACATAGAGTGTAACTGCAAGGTTGAGAGGAATTGTGTATTCGGAATTATCAATTTGGATGACTATCCCATTTTTCTTATGTTCTAATACCTGAATTTTTTCTCCGATGCCTTTAATTCCGAATTTAAGAAGCTGATTGGCTGTTTCATAATTATGAATTGACACTCGAACTAATTTCACTGATGACCCCTTTGGAGTGTCTATTATGGTTTGATCAGAGCAAGCGTAATCTTCATTTACAGACATAGGAATCATAATTCCAAAAGGAGTCCTTTTCTCTGGGAGTGCTTCAAAAATATACTGTGCCATTTCATCAGAGATTGCATGTTCTAGGAGACACGCTTGTTCATGAATTGTCTCAAAAGGCATGTGAAAGATTTGATAAAGCATGGCTTCAGCCAGTCTATGATTCCTAGCGATTTTTTGTGCTACTTGAAATCCCACATCAGTAAGACGCACCCCTTCATATGGAATATACTCCACATATCCTAGTTTTTCTAATTTTCTTTGGACTATGTTTGTTAATTGCGTTTTTGAAACTTGCGGACCTATACGATCAAGAATTTGCTTCATTTTCAAATGAGATTCGTCACAAAGTGATAATTGAAGATCAAAAAGCGCTTCCATAATCTCTTCTTCAATATCCCTAAGTTTATGAGGTTTCGTATGCACACTTATCCCATCTAAGATATGTAAGTAAAGTTAATCGAATAGTGCTTATAACTGTTAGGATCTTTGGATATACGAGGTTCAGATGACGAAATAAACCAAATTATTGACTAGAAAAGTTATTATTAAAAAGGGTTTAATTCTGTTTAACTACATAGCTAGATTATTGTTAATTCTTATTCCTCATTATTAAGACTTCAAGGAAGGCGACCAACTCCATGGAAGATACACAAGGATTTATCGGTCTTTGGATAATAGATAAGGATTCGGGAATTCCGATTTCCTCTTTTGAGTTTGGTCATACAAAAACAGATTCTGTTTTATTTGGTGGATTCTTAGTTGCACTAAGAGGGATGGCCCACGATTTTGAGATCGGCCAATTAACCTCATTTCAAACAGACAATGCCAATTTAATAATAACGGGCTCTGAAGAAATACTTAGCGTAATAGCGATCACTCGTGATTCTAATTCCGATTGTTGGTATCCAACTCTAGTTACAATCAATAATCATGCCGAAAACTTCTATCGTTCTTATCAAGAAAAAGAAATGATTGTTGATACTGTTCTAAATGAACATCTAGTTCCTGAATTTAAACGTATTATCGTAAATAATATTAATTCCTTGAAAAAAACATCCACCGATCATTGTGTAACGAAAAAAGAGGAAAAAGTAGCAGATAAACTCAAAGACAGTGGTTTATGGTAGAGGTGAATAAAATGATATCAGAGATACTACTAATTCAACAAGAAGTTTCAGAAATTCCTCCATTAGCATTAATTGCGGAGGGTACAGCTTTACTAGTATATGCTTATTTAACGTTGAATCTTATGTCTAAATGGCGGAGTACTAGAAAAGATGCAACAAGAAACTTATTCTTAAGTTTTACTTTATATTTCGTTGCCGTACTAATGCTATTTAGCACTAAAACGACTAACTTTCTTACTGGGGATGAAATAGATATTTCTACTCTTGGAATTAATGTTGGTTATACATTCTCGTTACTTGGTAACGTGTTTTTATATTATTTCACGGAAGATATCTTCTTTGATGAAGATTCTAGGATACCCTATCTGAAAGATTTTATAACACTTGCAAATGGAGTAACAGTCGGTTTTCTACTGATTTTTATTTTCCAATTACAATCAGCACCATTTTTAGAACTTCCAGGAATCTATATACCTCCTCACCTGCTTATCTGGCATGTAGTAGTATCTACCTTCGGTTTTCTCATCTTGTTTGTGAAAGCATTCCAAGCAACCATACGAGCAAATACCCGAGTTTCTCGCGGTGGTTTTCTTATGATCAGTTTCTCTGCAATCTTTGAAATGCTTGTCTTTGTCTTCTTCTTTGCTGATCGTTTTGCGGGTGCAGGATATACCATATGGTATTTTGTGGCGTGGGTTACGGCCTCCTTAGCAGGTTTATGTAGTATGATTGGTTATCTCATGCCTAGTTGGTTTAGAAGAGTATTAGGTGGAAACTCCTAGAAAACTACAGGTAGAAATATCAGTACAAGGAATTATGGGAGAGGAAATCCATTTTTTTTACTCTCTAAAATTAGAATTCAGCTTGGATTACATCTAGAACATTTGGGGTCACATCCAAACATATCTCCAGAATAATAATATGCGGATGATCGACAACCGAAACAAACTTCATTCTGATCACAATCTGAACATGGTTCAGGTAGATCATCTGGATTACGAAGTTTTTTCATCAAAATATCCCCTGGATTTTCCTCTAAAAGTTCAACCAGACTTATAGTTTGGTGATTACCAAATTCCTTTGTACGAATAACTGAACAGGGAGTGTAATCCCCTTCATTCGTAATACAGATCATACTTCCACAATAGAATTTGTTAACATCCATTGTTGAAAAAGATAAATCGTCCCCATACATAATCTCATCTCGTCCCTGGTAAGCTTTCTGTATTAACGCATTTGAAGGTACTAATTCTTCTCGAGAATCAGTACTTGCAACTGGATTATAAAGTGTAAGAACAGTTCTGATCTTCTTCTTATTCCAAAACCATACCATGGTATCATAGACGTCATTGACTGCTACTGGTTTTGTCAAGGTAATACAGTTCCAAATTTCATTTGGATCCTTACCGAAAGAGATTATATTTTCAACCCCTTGAAGTATGGCATCGATATTTTCTTCAATTTTGAAAGAATGAATTTGTTTGTACACGTCAGGATTCAGTGAATCAAGATGTACAGAGATAAATCCACCGTTTTGAGTTACCTCAACGGCTTTTTTTGCGATTGTTTTGTTTTTTAACGGAATACCAGAGGTCCAGATGTTATTTATCAACCCTTTTTGTTGAGCGTACATTAATAAGTCGTACCAGTCACTTCGGACAAGAGGATCTCCTCCCAACCAGTCAATACACCTAACTTTAATCTCAGCAGCCTCATCAATGATTCTCTTTATTTCTTTGGAGTCTAAAAGTTCAGGACTTGATGGTGTTGATTCTGCGTAGCAGTAAGAACATCCTTGTGCACATTTAAGTGTCAATTCAATTTGTAAGGTATATATCAAACCCTCGTTAAAATATTTCTTTTGAATTAGAGCTTCTGATGACATTCCTCCGTGAAGGAAGGCAGAATTTGGTTCATCGAACACTTTTATTGTATCCTTTATACTTTTTCAGCAATCCACAATCCACGTGAAACTTTCCCCTCTTCCGCAGCCTTTTTCCACGCTTTCACTCCAGCTTCAGCGATTTCGTACAATTCTGCGCTGAATTCTTGGGTAATTACTTCTTTCATCCCTACCAATTTTTCAAGATAATGCTTCAGATGAATCGCAAAATCATCTTGAAGATCTTCCACCTCAATTACTTTACAATTATTCTCCTCTAAGAGTATTTGATATCCTTCAAGAGTTTCTAAATTTGGAAAAATCATGAATTCAAACAGAGTGTCAGCTTCTTCCTTTTCTAGGGGAGTAGAACCTAAAATCCAATCTGTAAAGCCAATCTTCCCTTTTTGTTTGCAGACTCTAACAGCTTCGTAAATTAATCGTGATTTATCAGTTATGTAACACCAGGCATCTTGTCCCCAAACGATATCCATACTATTACTACTCACTGGTAAATCCAAGGCGTTACCTCTCCGATATTCTATTTTATCCTGCAACCCCTCCTTAATAGTACGTGTATTAGCCTTATCTAACATAGTTTTAGTAATATCTACTCCAAGTACAGAAGCATTGAAGTTTTTTGCTAGGTATCTAGCTGGACCACCTAGTGCAGAACAGATGTCCAGTACATACTTGTCATTTACCTGTAACTTCTTTGCTAACCTTTCCGTTTCCTTTTCTCCTCCTACATGGATGTGTTCTCCCATCAACACTTCCCATAATACACCCACAACACCATCATATGCATCAGAAACGTCTTTAACAGTAAAATCATACTTGAAATTCATTGTATTTTACTCATCTTTGTTTGATGGAGGACAAATCGAGGATTTGGGGTAATTTGTCCAATTTAATTACTTCCCTGCTTTCAATAAATCCTTCTGAGAACAATGCTCTAAAAAGAATTCACTTCTTTAAATATTTATTTTCGATTTTAGCGACATAGATTCTGAAAAAATTAGTCGCGTATTGATTAGATCTGACATTACGGAATTAGTAGCAAATATTTCGATCTTTCAAGGCATAATCATAAATAACAATTCCATCACCGTACAAAGAAAATACTAGGAGAATGATTAATGTCACGTGAAACAATCCAAAAGATGCATGATCAGAAAATATCAGGGGGATATGTTGTTATACTACGAGTTGCTTTGGGATTAGCTTTTTTGACAACATGGATGGAGAATCTTAGAAAAGGAGTATTTACTGCAACAGGTTTTAAAGATACAATCGAATATTTCCTTGAACCTACTAGACATATAGAAACGCCTTTTGATATAATCATTAAAGAAGTTGCCATAGCCAATACTACAACCTCTACCTTTTTCGGACTTGGTTGGATGATTTTTGAGCTCCTAATTGCTCTATCACTTACTTTCGGAATTTTAACTAGACTTGGTTCACTCATTGGAGCAGGTTCTACTGTAATACTTGGTTTGGGTTCATTAGGCGCGGAGTGGATTTGGACACAACCAATTTTGTTTGTAGGGTTTCTTACATGTGCTCTAATAAGCGCAGGTAGATGGTATGGTGCAGACTACTGGTTACAGGAAAAGATTCCCGAAAAATATGTTAAGTTTCTCATATAACGGATTCTAAGGGTATTATTCCTCCTTTTTCTATTTTAAAGAAAAAATGTTCTTTTTCATGTTTGTGAGGTTTTTTCGGTTTTCAAAAAGAAAGAGGACATAAAACGGTATGTACTGGATTAAACGTATTAAACCTGACTCAAACCATATACTGCTTGAATCGAACTGGATAAAAACATTGTATGAGAAGATTACTAGCCCAGAAAGAATGATCCAGCTCCAAGGTGTTCTGTTAGTGTCCATTATAATAAATGGGAATAACCAAAACAGATACCAAGGATGAAAGGTTGGTTGAAAAAGTAAGAAAAGACCAATAATCAAGCCCACTGAATAATATGGAATGTTTTCGGATTTATTTGCACCATAACTTATGACTAATAGAAATGAAAGAAAAATTAATGCTGAGATTATTTTTGAAAGCAGAAAGGAGGAAGTGGTCTTAAAAAGTATCCACATGATGCTTGCATTAAAATACCACTCATCCGCGTAGACAAACACCCCTGATAGCTGCGAAGGATACAGAAAGACTGATACTATATATATTAACATTCCAAATCCAAACATCCTTTTTCCATCCTTCCCCAAATGCTTCCAAAAGATTGGAATAATGAAGACTGTATAGTATTTCAAAAGTATGGTTACTAAAAGAGCAATACTTGCTACTACCCTATTTTCCTCCTTTAAAGCAAGGAGAAAAATGACGATGAAGAAAATAATTAAAGGTTCGTAATGTGATCCATTTGCTATTTCAAGGTGAAATAACGGATTCCATGCAAAGATAATTGATTTCCATCTATTTATATCTGTTAATAATTTATCCAATAGGATGATCGAAAGAATAAAGGATGCAGAAAAGGTAATTCGAAAGATAAGTGGATCTTCCCGAATCCAGACAAGCACTGCAAAAAAAAATAATGCTAAGGGAGGATAAGGTGACGTAATATGGCTATTGTTGACTAATGGAAGAAAATTTGGTAATAAATCATTAGGAACTTCATCTATGGATGTTATGTAAGGATTAAATCCATTTAGAATCATTTTTCCTTCAAGAAGGAAGCGGTATATATCATCTGATAAGGAAATTTCAGTAGTTAAGATGAGAAGCTGGATTAAAACTGTGAAGGAAATTACTACTCCTCTATAGTACCTTATTGAGTTTATCCTGAAAGTATTAAGATACAAAAGTAAGATCAGATATACAAGAAAAGGTAAAAAGAATAATAATTCAAAGCTCATGAGCGATCGATTCAATCCTGTTTTTACAATGAGAAACGCCATTGAAAGAAACAGAAATATTCCTCCGACTAATAATAAAACTGTTCCTTGGGACTCAAACCAATTTTTCATACTCGTCCAAAAATCTATATCTGATTTTTTCCGATTTCTAGGAGTTAACAAGCATCCTCGCCTATTTTGATGTAACCGCCCAGGAATTGTACGGTTTACCAATTATCCATCTAATTGAAGCGTACAATGCGCTAAATGATTCAATAGGACCAGCTAGAGGTGTTACAATTAAAAGTTTTATTATTTCTACAATCTTCTCTCTTCGTGTAATTCCCTCAATTAATTCTAAGTTCTTTAAAGAACCTATGAATACTCCAAATAACCAAAAAATTGTCCCAGGTAGAAAAATAAGTCTAGTTAAGACAAATTGTGCAGTTCTGAAATTGGGGGAAAGGAGCTGCGGATTGAAATGAAAAGCCATGAATACTGAAGGAAATAGAAAAATGGCTAAACTTAGTATTACAAAACTTGCAGCAAAGAAGCTCAAGGAATGAGTCATAATGCGAAGTCTGATTCGTAGCTTAATGGAGAGTTGTTGACGCCGAGAAAGTTTTTGGAAATCAGGAACATCATTTAACAACTTTAACGCTTGCCATGCGCCAGTCACCCATCGAATTCTAGCGTTAAATGATGATCGAATTGTGAAGGGTGGTTGTTCCGATATCCGTCCTCCATGCCAGCCGAAAACACCTCCACCATACTTCATATAAGCATTAAGCCCGAAAATTAGGTCTTCCGCTAAAATAGGTTTATTATCAACTCGTCCAAAATCCCACCCAACCTCATTAACAATTTCCTCTTCAACCAGAAGATTTGAACCGTGCAAATGGGTAGGTGGGGGATTTTTCATCACCTGAGCACAGTGATGACAGTTAAATGGACGAGATGCTTCCATCTGACGACTAAAAACGTTAGATTCGAAGTATTTGTGTGGATACACAATTGGACCTTCAAAGATCTTTTTATCTGGAAAACTAATAGTCGTATGGATGATTCTTCGAAAATCTTCCTCTTCAATTGTTGATTCAGCATCGAAATAAAAGATAAATGATCTTATCTTCTCATTTGATCTTATAGGGTTTATCGATTTTCTGTATTCTACCGCATACTGTAGACTTCGTGCTTTGTATAACGTCATATTAGGGGTATTATAGTCTGGGGGAACTACCAAAACTTCTGACGGAAATATTATATTTAATGATTTAAAATAGTCAGTGAAAATACCAACTTCTTCAGGATTGTCAGTTACAATTAAAAGCTCTATGTTTGAGGTAAATAATGGATTATCTTTAGTTATCTGATAGATACTATTAATTCCTCGTTTTACTACATCTCTTTCGTCTCCCCGTGTAGTTATCTGAAATTTTATCAAGGGGAAAAGTTGTCCAGATTGGCTCAGTAAAGTGAATATCTCTTCATTAGAAGGTGAAATTGGATTGAGATAATTCTTACGGTGTCGAATATAGGACGGAATCATCTCTAGAATATAATAACTTGAGCTAAGAAAGAAAAAAAAACCACTCATCATCCAAATTATAACCCCAAGTGGAATTTGCATACCAAACACCTTTACTAAATATCTGTGCTTCCATTTGAAAGAAAACATTCCACTCCAGAATCTTTCTGTAAGTGATCTATTTATAATATACATAATTTTGGAAAAATAAGAAGTATTCCATACGGAAGACGAAAAGATAAAATAACTACGGTTAGTTCAGAAAATCTGCGATTTTAGTAATATATTGAAATTAACAGCGGAAATAAATATACCATCACCGATTCCGTCAATTCGTATTTTTTCAAGGAAGATGGTTTTAGAAGATGCCCAGATCACGGTTATTTGTTTGGTTATTGAAAAAAGGGTTTCCACTTAGAATTTTCTTTTCTAAGTTCACTCGTATTCCCCTCTTAGGGAGAGCTATGGACTATATGATGTTTGATGGGGATGATATCCTATATTTACCAAAAGATGAAAGTACAACTCAAATACAACTCAATCAACCAATAGAACGGCATGGAGAAACAGTTGTTCCTTCAAAAATTGTGGAACATTTTGTAAATGAAGCAAATTACCATTTTATAATGGACTGGTGTATTTGTCGATCAGCTTCAAAGTGTGATCATTATCCTATTGAGTTAGGATGCTTATTCTTGGGAGAAGCGGCCATGAAGATTGACAAAAATCTAGGCAAGAACGTTACTAGGGAAGAAGCACTTGAACATGTAGCTAAGTGCCGGGAGGCTGGATTGGTGCATCTTATCGGACGGAATAAACTTGATACTGTCTGGCTAAAGGTAGGTCCTGGAGAAAAATTACTTACTATATGTAATTGTTGTGATTGCTGTTGTTTATGGCGTATTCTCCCTCATGTATCTAAAAAGATAGCAGCTAAGATAAATAAAATGCCTGGAGTATCGATAACTGTGGATGAGAGTTGCATAGGTTGTGGCACTTGTGTTGATGTGTGTTTTGTAAAAGCGATCAAAATTGTTGATGGAAAATCTGTTATAAATGATACATGTCGTGGGTGTGGGCGATGTGTACTTGTATGTCCCGAAAATGCTATCTCGCTTAATATTGAGGATATAAAGAATATTGATGAGTCAATTGAACGGATAGAATCACTAGTTGACGTTACCTAGGTGGTTTGTTAGTTTCAGTTTATCAATGTAAGCTCTACATTAACTAGTCAAATGTAGAATTCTCGACTATTCGAAATTCGAACAGTTTAAATATCCCAGAAATTTTGGAATAATCTGGTGTGAATGAGTCAGAGCGATAGTCATCAAGATTATAATTCCTATATAGGGAAGGATCTCTCACTTTTAGTAATTTTATCAACATTAAGAGTTATAGGGCCAAAAAAATTCTACAGTGCATATGAAATCATCAGAATAATTAAGGAAAAGACAAATGGAATGATTTCATTAAGAGCTGGAACGATATATCCCCAAATGGACAAATTAGAAGAAAAGGGGTATTTAGTAAAAAGAATAGAAGACACCCCCTCTCGATCTGTAGGTGTAACACGTCAGAGATCGGTTTATTCTCTGACTGAAAAGGGAATGCAACAATTAAACAAAAAAAGAAGAGATTGGTTGGAACTTCAACATATTATCAATCTCCTTTTACAGGATGAATAAGAGGAATTAAAATGAGTATTCTTAATCAGGATTCTTTTCAATCTTTATCAAATTACTTTACTACTGACGCATGGCAATTAATTGAATCTTTCTTGTTTAATTTTCAGAAGAAAATGTCTTCACTGGATATTAATTCAGATGATCAAACAAAGGTCATTACAGGGATTGTTGAGTACATTGAAGAATTTGTTGAGAATTTTGTAGATAAATCAAAAATAACTTTTGATGATGCTATAGGTTTGCTAAAAGATATAGGCTCTCCTAGTGAAATATTACAGGCAATGGACGTGAGTTTTGACCAAGTAGTTCATTCTGAAGTCATTTCAAGATCTGAAATAGACAAATCAAATGTATGTGCATTCTGTAATTGGCCAAATGATAGTGATGCTAGGTTCTGTGATAATTGTGGTCGAAACCTTAGTGGTTCTATAAGAAAAAGTGAGGAATTCTTTCCACTCGAATTAATTGAATATTCATACATCGCGATTTTTTGTTTATCGTACTTAGTCAGTCTTATTCTAGGAATTGCTTTAATCAATATTCAGTTCTCTACTTTTGCAGAACCAGATTTGATCAAAATCCCTAATTTATTCAACAGATTGCATGGTGTTGCTTCAGGTATGCTTATTCCAGCACTAATACTTGGATTAGTAATCGGATTTTCGATTAAGCGATTTTATCATAAGAAAGTACGAAAGAATTATCGCTATGAAATCCAGTTAGTACAATATAGAAAGTATTTCTCGCTGGGGTTAGTATTATCACTTATAGCTGTGTGGTTATTTTTCATTTACTCCCCTTTAGATGTTTCACGAGATGAATTCGCTACTATGAGTATATTGTTACTGATTCTAAGTTTAATTTCTTTTTTCTTTCTCTATAGATGGAATATAATCCAAGTACCCTCTGATGTACCATACTTTGTATTATTAAGATTTATTAGTTCTTATGAGATTGAAATTATGAAGAAACTTAGAAGCGGAAATTTACTCGGGGGTTTGATCCTTTTGATTGGAGTATATGGATTGTGGGGAGAACTAATGTTTTGGACTGTTTTTGGCTTACCAGCTTGGATTGCTGTTTATCTTAGTCTTTTGTTGCTATTAAATAGTTTTTATCTGCTATACTATTTTTCATGGAATCAAACCGTAAAAAATTTTACTAAATAGTTCAAATGAAGATTTAATTGATTTGAGATGGATCGGGATTTGGTTCTAGCCGAATTCCAGTATCTAGATTAAGATGAGATTTTCTTGATGAGTTTCAATCAGTTTCTCACCTTCTTTATCAGTTATTCACATTTTTAAATCGATTTCTCAAAACACATATTCGGAAATCGAATAGTTTAAAAACTAATAGTTGAAAGACTAATATAGTCTTTGATAAGATATTTTGAGTGAAAAAAATGATTGAAAACTATTCCACTGAAAAAGAACCAGTACAAAAAGCAGTTGGTATCGAAAAAACAGATATTAGAAAATTAAGAATGAAACAAAAGATTCCAGAATCAGAAGGTTTAATCAGGAAGGTTAAACCGTTAAATAAGCATAATACATACTCAATAAGAACATTTGAGGATATTCTAATTATAGGAGCATTACTTTTCGCCTTCTCGATATTCCTGATTCTTTTTGATCTATTTCTATGATCTTCTCCTTACCTTTATTCTATTATTCTTTAGGAGAAGCTCCTAGGAATCCCAGATTGTGGTGTCTAATGTGTTTATCAAATTGAATGTATGTTCAGGTAAATAAACTTCCTTTCCCCTTTCATAATTCAGCGATAAAAGTCTTATTATAGATGCCACGGATTTTAAATCTTCAAATTCATCTATATCACTTACTTCGGGTAATATATGTACATTTGTATAATTTAAAAGAAGATCCATGGCATTACCCAATTCTCCATAAGGGGAGTTCTCTTCAAAGATTTGCCCAATTCCATCAATACTTGGAACATTATGTCCTAGTAAGTAGAATCCTTGATTTTGAGAGGGCCCAAGAACTGATCTGAGTGGATCAGATTGTAATATTTTGATCGCTGTTTGTAAAAGAGTTGGTTGAAGATGTGGTGTATCTGAACCAATAATTAAAGCAGAAGATAATTTGAGATTGTGAAAAACATGCTGAAAAGAATTATGAAAACGATCAGTAAAAGTTTCTCCGCTCTGTGGGACAAATTTAAGTGTGGATACAAATTTTGGATCATCTTTGACTAAGGGTTTAATGATCAGTTTTTCAAATGTTGATTTTGCCTGTTCTGGGTGATATGTGACTACAGGAGAGATTTTTTCTGGAATGAATTTTAATCCTTTTATCGTATCTAATAACATGGCAGTTTGTAATATGGAGGGGAACTCAGGAGAAAGAAGTGGCTGTTGGATTCGAGTTTTTACCAATCCAGATTGAGGAACTTTTGTAAATACAATTATCCCAGTGGAATTGTCAGACACTATGAGTAGGCCTCCAGAAAAATAGAATCCTGAGATAAGTAGAAGACATAACTAAGGCAGCTCTGAAAGCACTAGTGATATTTCCAGAAATTTTACTTTTTCCCTTTTTGCGCCTAATGTAATTTACTGAGACCTCAGTATGTCTCAAACCTGATTTCATTATTTTTGCAGACATTTCCATGGTCCATCCGTAACTTGGGGTAGTCATTTCTAGTTTTTGTAATGCTTTCCAAGTGATAATACGGAGTGGACCTAAATCTGTGATACGTTGGTGATAAGTAAAAGACAGTAGTAGTGAAAAGAAGTGATTAGCTACGCGAGCTAACGTTTCTAAACTATTTTTCGACGATTTTAGGATCATTCTAGACCCTTGGCAATAATCAGCTTTGCCCTGAAAGACAGATTTTCCTACTTTTGGAATGTCATCTACTAAACTCTGACCATCTCCATCAAAAAAGCAGATAACCTTTGGTTTGTCAGAAAGAGATGTTAAATAGTTAATTCCGGCCAAACAAGCATTGCCATAGCCTAAACGTTTTTCATGTACAACTATGGCCCCTGCATTATGTGCAATAGCGCCAGTCTGATCGCTTGAGGCATTATTAACAACTAGAATTGTTGAAGATATCTTGGACTGGATAAGACGTATTAAGGATGGTAGAGTCTCTTCCTCATTATGAGCTGGAATAATAACAACCATATCTTTCTCGGTAAGTTTGTGAGGCATCTCTTTTTCCTTGTCAGTCATTTTAGATATCAATTGGTGTTGAAGTGGGATATGGGTGATTTAAACGAGTATAGATCATAAGTGAGGCACACCAGTTGCCCAAGATCATAAAAAGTGCGGCCACGAATGATGATATTCCTAATTCTGGAATACCCCCCAAAATATGACCAAAATTGCATCCAAGAGCTATTATTGCCCCAAATCCGAGTATAAATCCACCACTGAAGAATTTTATAGTATCCGTTGTATTAGGTACTTTCAACTTGAATTCCTTTAGCTCAATAGATGATATGAATGAACCACCTATGAGTCCAATTATAAAATATCCCGCCCAACCAACTGTTTGAGAATCGATGAGATTTAAGATCCCAGCTAATGTTTGAAATAACTCACCTATACCATCAGTAGTTGAAAATCCAAACGCTCGTCCTGTAGATGTTGAAGCTATTCGCGCACTAACTCCAAGGAACCCCAAAAGAATCCCTGAAATAATTGGTGTCCATACAGGACGAAGATGTGTTAGTTTACTTGTCTTAGGAATTTGATACATAATAAAAATCGCTAAGATCACAAGAGCTAACAGAGTCCACACCCATCTAGGAAATAATAGTTCCAGTGAAGGAATTTGACCATTAATGGACCAATCTGTGGCATTTCGTAGGTTTTCCAAGATGTCTTTGAAAGGGGCAATCACTAAAATCCCTACTCCACTACCAAATCCAATAAAAGCTATGAAAGATTTAACTGAACCTTCACCAATACGATAACATGTACCACCTGCGCATCCACCAGCAAGAACCGTTCCTGTTCCGAAAATAAAGGCACCTATAGGAACTAGTATGATAGAGAAAGGTATAGGATTTGAAACAAAATTCGTTCCTTGTAGAATTTCAAGGAATTGATACCCAACTATTTCTACCAGGACAGTAATTAGGAGAATCGAGGCGATTTCTGAGTTTCTAATTAACAACAAATTTCGAAATGCGGTATTAGCACAAACTCTTCCCCTTTGAAGCACTAAACCTGTCGTTAAACCAATCAAAAGAGCTATTAAAACATCGAATAACTGAATAGCCATACCTAATCAAGTATCCTGCGTAGATCTTAAAATATTGATCACTATGATTGATCTTCAACTTTGGCTAATAAGTTATAATCTTCAAAAACCACAATCCGGGATTGGGGATTCTTCTCCACATAATCTGAAACAAAATTTTTGAGACTTTCTTCAGGAGAAGATGAGATTGGTAGCACATTGACCCTGAAGACCTCTTTCATCAATTTTGGGTCTAAATTTTTTGAATAGAGAAATAGATTCCCTTGTGTGTGCTCTAAAATCCGAAAAAGATCAACTGCATTTTGTATACCAATTTCAAAGGTAGTTGAGGAGCATTTGTTTTCGATCACCCACTGCATTGCCTCAATGAAAGACTTTCCCTTTACTATATGCATGGTTTCTAAGTATTCTTTTGGGCCAATTCCTTCAGGACAACCTGCAAGTAATAGAATGGATCCTCCCACTTTTACAGCATGGCTAGCTGCATTAAGTCCCTTCCCAGCCTGATAGTAATTAACCGAGGGTTTTCCGATTATGACAAGATCTCCTGGTTCCCGTAATTTTACATCTCGAATCTTGGAAAGAGAAGTTCGTGCTAGTTCATGGATCGTAAGAGGATCTCCTGTAACGATGTCTACAAATTTCCTCTTGTCTAGTATTGCATCAATCACAAAAATTTGCTTTCCATGTGTCTTTTGAATTGAAGCTACAATTTCTCTGATGTCTTGGATAGATACATTTCCTTCAATATTCCCCATTCGACATTCTTGTTTGAACCCGGATTTTAAATCGAAAATCTTTGAATGATTAACTCGAACAGTCTTTCTACTACTCACACCAGGTAAGATCAACTTAACTGATCCTGCAACTCCTGCAAAATAATGATATTCCGAATCGGATAAGGGAATAATCAGATCACTATTGAAAACTCGTTTATCTACCATTATTGGGGTTTGTGCTCTTGATAATCCTAAGTCTATATGATCGTTATCAGCATCACAGTCATGAAGCCATAATCTTTCTTTCCATTCAGAATATAGTTCATCAAGAATGTGTGTTTTAACTTGAGAACTGGTTGGTGGAGTATGAGTGCCTGTGGCTATTATGATTCGAATATCTGACCTCTTAACACCTAAATTAATTAGTTGAGCCTCAACCAGTGGTAGGAGGATTCGTGTATGGATATTAGGTCTTGTGTTATCGTCTATTAAAAGTGTAACAAAATTCCCTTTATAGTGAATTCTAATTAATTCTTCCAAATTTGGGGAATTGTGAGGGTTTTCTAATGCTTGTAGAAGGCTTGATTCAATCTCATCCTCAGTTAAGTATTCTATTTTTGGTACTTGGAGGTATTCACACTCTACATCTTTAGGGATAAAATTATCGATCGTTTCATCCTCGTAGACTAGAGGAGTTCTATGGTAAAGATCTTTGTTATTCATTTTGTTAAATTCCTGATGATTTGATGCTGGATTTTCTCTGAAATGTCTAATTCCTTGAGATAATGAGTAATACCACCGTTATTATCCGTGATTTGCAGAATTAAGTTTATTAAATATTGTTTCATGTTTGGTCCTGATGCTAAGTAGTCTTTAATAATATTTTCACGAGAGGAGTCCAATAGAAGATGAATTAACGCTAGAACAATACCAGTTCTATCCATTCCTACATGACAATGAATAATTAGAGGATAATTCTCCTTATTTGCTAGGATAGTAAATAATTCTTTAAGATTCTCCCTTTCATGTGTAAGAACCCACGTATAATACTCGGTGTTGTCTCTCCCTATAATTTTATTCTCAGTTTCTTCGGAGACAAGGATAAGGTTGATATAATTAATGTGTCTCAATATATTAGGAGAATATGTACGTCTCATGATATCTTTACGATTTCGAAGATCAATAATAGTTTTAATTCCTTGTTGATCAAACCATTTCGTTAATAGGGGATCTTTTTCATACGCTGATAAATCTGAAGATCGAAAAAGCATATTAGATTTGATATTAGAGCCAGAATATTGTGTAATATCCCTCAAATTACGAAAATTGGGTATTTCTCTCTTTAAATCACTTTTTTTCATGCTTTAGGTATTTATTCTACTCTTTCTCAAAAAGTTTATGAACAACAGATACTTACTGCTAATAACATCTCTCATGGAGTAATCAATGGTGATCTTTATTGTTCCCTATCCGTGTGGCACGATTTTTTCAATATTTCTAATTATTATGGGAATATTCACACTTCCAGCAAATCCAGAAGGTGGTATTAGCATGATAATATTTGGAACAATCTTTTTGATTATAAACCAAGCAATAACAGGATCTGGTAGATCACAAGGGTCTCCACTAGATCTCAGAAGTTCTTCTCATTATAATAGACAGCAACTCGGAGGAATGAGAGATGGTTTGACTTATTTCTGTCCAGAATGTGGTATCGAATATACTACAACAAATGCATCCAATCTCTGTCCTAGCTGTCAAATTCCCTTAAAAACAAAACCTACTATGAATTCTGGTTTTCAGAATAAACAGAAATCATTTTATTTTGATAATCAGTGATTGAAAAGGTAAGGAAGATAATTTTGACCCAATATGGATTAAAGATCAAAGAATCTCAGCAATGGGAATATAATGAAGGTAAATCATACTAGAGGTAAGGAACTGATAATCCAGACTTATCTCCACAAAAATACCGATGTACCATGGGTACCATTTGCTGGAATTCATGCAGGACACTTAAAAGGGTATACTGCAACCGAAATTTTAACAGATAAAGTGAAACTCCTCGAATGTTTACTCGAGGTGAAAAAGGCTTACCATCCAGATGGTATGCCAGTCATATTTGATCTCCAAGTTGAAGCGGAAATTCTAGGTTGTAACCTTCGTTGGTCAGATAAAGCTCCTCCTATGGTGATTGATCATCCCTGTTCTGAGGATATGATGATTCCAGAGAAAATTCCTGAACAACATGAAGGAAGAATACCAATAATTCTGGATACAATGAAATCTCTAAAAAACGAGATTGGGACACATGTAGCACTTTTTGGACTAATTTGTGGCCCCCTTACTTTAGCTTCTCATCTAAGAGGAACCAATTTCTATATAGATCTTATTACAAACCCTCAGTATGCCATTGAGCTGCTAGCATATACTTCTGATGTTACAAAGGTGATGGCTGAATATTATAGTGAGGTAGGAATGGATATAATCGCGGTAGTTGATCCAGTTGTATCTCAGATATCTCCTGTTATGTTTGATGAATTTTTACGGAATGAATTTTCCGATATATTCTCCCACATTAAATCTTTAGACGTTTTTTCAATCTTCTTTGTCTGTGGGGATGCAACGAAGAATCTAGAACCCATGTGTACCACGCATCCTGATTCGATTTTTATTGATGAGAATATTGATATGATTCATGCTTACAAGATTCTCTCTAAACACGATCTGATCTTAGGTGGAAATATTCCATTAGCGACAACTATGTTGTTTGGAACACAACAGGATAATATGAAGTATGTTGTGGATCTCTTAGAAAAGATTGGACCAGATAATTTGATCATTGCCCCAGGTTGTGATATGCCTTATGATACTCCTGTTGAAAATGTAGTTGGAGTTGTTGAAGCAGTTCAAAAACCTGATTTAATACGTAAATCGCTGGAAAGCTATCATAAAGAAGAATCTGACATTACAATTGAACTTCCCAATTATCATACCCTCCATAAACCACTTGTAGAAGTATTCACTATTGATTCCGAAGTTTGTGCAGCCTGTGGATATATGCTTGAAACAGCTATTGATGTAAAAAAGATGTTTGGAGAAAAAATCGATCTTATAGAATATAAATGGATCAAACTGGAAAATATTGAACGCGCCAAGAAATTAAACATTCAACATCTCCCATGTATTCTGATCAATGGTGAAGTCAAGTATTCCTCTATTATTCCAACAAGAGACAAATTATATTCTGAAATTGAGAAGTACCTCTGATGTCAACACGAACAATTGATCTTTTTCTAATCACAGGCTTTTTAGGATCTGGAAAGACAACTTTTCTTTGTCATCTCCTTGATCAGCTCAATGATATTCCAGAAATACGAGCTGGAGTATTAATGAATGAGTATGGATCAGTGAATGTAGATAGAGAGTTATTGCCGCAGGATAAAATTGTGTTTTCGGAAATTAATGGTGGCTCAATTTTCTGTAATTGCCTTCATTCTGAGTTCATTCAAGCCTTAAAACTTCTTTTTGAGACTAGTGATATTAACACGTTATTTCTTGAAACATCTGGTCTATCGAATCCATCAATAATTTTACAAGATTTAGATATTACCAATAAGCAGATTGGAGATATTTATAAAATTAAGGAAAGCATTTCTCTTGTTGATGCTTCCCTTATAACGAAGTTACTTCCTGCATTTCCAAATATATCGACTCAAATAGAAGTGTCGTCTCGTATCATTATTAATAAAATCGATCTTATTGATTCAAATGAGCTAGATATAATTAAAAAAAAAATACACAAGTTGAATCCAAATGCCAAAGTATCCGAGACAAAACTTGGGCAGTATGACCTGAAAAGTCTATATTTCCCTGAAGAAGTCTATACAACGCGTAATTACGATGAGAAACGAGACGTGAAAGGTAGGTTAACAAGTATAACTTTAATTCAATTCAAGATTATTTCAGAAAAAGAATTTTCTAGCTGTATGAGGGAGATTCGGAATTATCCGATGCGGGTGAAGGGATATATCCAGCTCGGGGATCAAGGATGGTATAGGGTTGATCAAATAGATGATAATTTTCATCTTACACGTGTTTCTTCTCCTCCTAACCAAAGATCTCTGGTTTTTATTTTGAAAAATCAAGCTGATATCCAAAAGATCAAGTTTAGGTTGAATAATTTTATGTCCTGATCGCGATATGACTTCATTTTTTTAATTCATATGATATCCACTGTCCAACCAAGCTTTCTTCATCACAGGGTTTTGATCTAAATAAGCATCAACAACATTCTTGGGTACCTTATTTAGTGGACATGAGAAATTAATACATTTGGGACAGATACTCTTTTGTAAAACGTAGAAAAAGAAGATTCCTCCTATAATCCCAAGAATTATAAGTCCAATTAGGGAATAGGTAAGAAAATCTGAAGTAGTTGTAAATTGGTTGATTTTAACTAATCCATAAATCTCTATTAACACGGGGAAAAATACAAAGAACAAAGCACCAGCGAAAAAACCAAATTTTTCAAATAGATTCATGGGTTTTGGATTATAAGACCAAAGTTTTATTGTTCCATGATTAGCTAAACAATGAAGAACTCTTCCTTCTTCTGCATAATAAGGACAGTGACTACAAAGCACTTTAATCTCAAAAAATCCAAAGAAAAAGATCCAGAATCCAATATAAATGAGCGCTGGAATCCAAGTAACATTTATTCCAACTAGGATGAACCCAAGTACTGCAAATACCATTAAGGGACCAGCACCTTTATAGAATCGTAATAATAGATGTTTTTGCCATTTACAGTCTAGTTTACCATTTATTGTACAATTAGTACAGTCAGAAGACTCATCCCATGTACAAGTAACCTCTTGCTCTTGGGATGATGGTATTTTGTGATCAACCATATTGAATTTCTCCAATTGAGTGAATTATATATCTATTAAAAATTCCTATGTACAGTGTGTATGTTTTGGGATTTTTACCCTCGAAAAGTATTTATCTTTTAACATCTTATTCAAGTATTCTGGTTTGAAATATATAGCAACGATCTAGATGAAAATGATGAATCATTATGAGTATTGAATTACCAGAGGCAATAATACTCGCAAAACAAATGCACGAAGTTCTTGTGGGTAAAGAAATAGAATCCTATCATTTACAAAATTTCGAAAGAATGCAGAAAGTTGGATTTCTCAATACTAATATCGCTGACTTCGATCGGTTAATAAATGGAAAAATTAGTGATGTGAGAGCAAGAGGAAATACTATACGACTGGAATTAGATAATAACGTGAATCTATTAATAGCTCCCGAGTACGGAGGTGAGGTTTTTTACAATAAGGATGATAAAAAGAGTTCCTCCAAGTATCATCTGAAGATCTCATTCTTTACTAAAAGTTCATTGACTGTCAGAATTAAGAGTATGGGTTGTATTCTTGCACTTAATACTGATGAATTAGATGATTCGTACATGTATAAAAGGGATTTTCTAAGTGGTCAATCACCTTTAGATGAAGAATTCACATCTGAATATTTTTCTCGGAAAATTAGTAGATTGAAAAGAAATCTAAAATCAATTCTTGTTGGAAAAGATGCCATCCTTGTAGGAATCTCTAATAGTGCATTTCAGGATATAATATATCGAGCTAAGTTATTCCCAAAAAAAAAAGGGATTGATCTAAATTCAGAAGAAGCAGGGGGATTGTTTGAAGCCATTAAAGATTTAGTTCAAGAAAGGTTACAATTGGGAGGAAAAATCCAGTTTTTAGATCTTTATGGTAACAAAGGAAAATACATTCCAAAGATGGGTCCAAATAGGAAAGACACTAGCTGCTCTGATTGTGGTACACCAATTGAAAAAATGAATTTTGGCGGTGGTCAAGTATATTATTGCCCAACCTGTCAAGAACCCTAGCTACGGAGCTATTCTTGGTTAATTTTTTATAAAACGGGCTACCAGGTTTCGATTTTCAAGCCTGAAACACGTTCAAAATGCTTCAGATTTCTAGTTAAGATATTAGCTTTGTGCTCTAAAGCAATACCAGCAATTAATGAGTCTTTTAAACCAATTTCTTTCCCAAGTTTTTTTAGACTATTGAGTATAAATGCTGATCTTTCTGCGGAACTTTCATCTAGAGGTAATACTTCTAGATTTGAAAGAAAATTCCTAGTAATCTCAACTCTCTTTCCTGAGATACCATCAACTGCAATTATACCAATAAATAATTCTAGAGCATTAATTGCTGTTGATACAACTAATCTGGAAGTTTCTTCTAGTTGTTTTGCTTTTGCTTTCGCATCTTTATCTCCTCTTAAAAGAGAGATCATAAAATCACTGTCTAAACATATCATCAATTTGGCCTTCCACTTCTTTTACTGCTTTTTGCAAAGTTTTTAACTCATCTGATGATAACTTCCATTCCCCAGCGAATGACAGTAAAGATTTTTGTTTAATAGGTCGTGTTATACGTTTAACTACATCAGAAAAAGATTCATTGCCATTTTTCTCATTTTTTAATCTTTGATAGGCTTCTTCATCCAAACTTATTGTTTTACTGCCCAGTTTTATTCACCTGTGTATATACACACACATAAGTTATTTATTTTTTTCTACTGATTGCATATTTTCTAGTTCCATCTTCTAAAAATTTTAAAGGTAATGAAGATTGTAATACATCAGGAAGCATTTTTATGGAAAAAGTATTCTGCACAAATTGTGGAACCGAAATTAACACGAATGATAAATTTTGTCCTTCATGTGGAGGACCACAAGGCGTCGATAAACCCATTTACCAACCTTATTCGACTTCACAGCCTATGTATGCCCTCGAGCAAACTAGGCAACATATAAAGATCCTTGGAATGGTTGAACTAGCTTTTGGTATTATTACAATAGTTATTGTATGTATTGCGATACCAATACTAAGTATTGTTTTATCCCCCGAATTTCTTCAATCTGCTGGAGAAGAAATCTCTCCAGATCGTGAATCTGTACTATCGATGGTCAGGTTTATCCTTGGAGTGATTTTCGTATTTATTGGATTTTCTGGAATTATCGACATTATAGGCGGGACTCTTCTCTTACGAAAAAAGAAATCAGGAAAGATCTTTACATATATTTCAGCAGTATTCAGTTTGTTAAATATACCAATTGGAACAATCTATGCAGTTGGAGCTTTTTGGGTTTTAACCAAACCTGAGACTGATCATATATTAGAATAACATCTCATAGATCTTACTGAAGGAACGTCTTATTATCAGGTCTTTTCTGGATAGATAACGTATTTAGAGAAAAATATATACTGGGGTATATATTTCAAATTTATGACCTAAATGCAGGTATTAATATCGGAGGAAATTTAATGAAGTGTCTTGTTTTAGGAGCAGGTCTTATTGGGAGTACTATCGCTCTTGATTTAACAATAGATCAAGATATTGACGTGACAGTTGCAGATATTAACCAGTCTTCCTTAGATAAATTAAAATTACAACATATTAATATGATAAACACTGATTTATCAAACTCACAAAATCTGAAGAGCATGGTAATGGACTTTGATATTATTGTTGGGGCATTACCGGCTGATATAGGTTTTGGGACGCTTAAATCTATTATAGAAACCGGTAAAAATGTTGTAGATGTCGCATTTTTTGCTGAAGATGCTTTTGAACTTGATAAGCTCGCTAAAGACAATAATGTAACCGCAGTAGTGGACTGCGGGGTTTCTCCTGGTTTAAGTAGTATCATACTAGGCCATTTCTATAGTACCTTAGAGAAAATCGATTCTTACACTTGTTATGTTGGAGGTCTTCCAGTAATAAGAGATTGGCCCCTTGAATACAAGTCTCATTTCACACTCAGTGACGTGCTCTATGATTATACAACACCAGCCAGATTCATTGAAAACGGAAATCTTGTTATTCGACCAGCATTATCTGATCCTGAAATAATAAATTTCCC
>JAEOTM010000129.1 GCA_016839815.1 Candidatus Hodarchaeota archaeon | reverse complement strand
TTCCTGTATAATATGCAGCATATTGCGTCCCTAAAATACCTCTAATGTCTCCCTCGTTTGTTTGACAAGAAAATATGAACTCTGCAGCTCTCTCAATAGAGGAGTTGGTTTTATTCATCTCATATTGATCGATGAGGAAACGAAACTGCTTCCAAGTCTCTGTAAGATCAAAATTAACAGCAGGATGTTTGTTTCGATTTTTGGATGAGGATTTCCATGACCCATTTGCTTGTTGACGCTTCAATTTTTTTTGAACGTCAGGTAGTTCCCAAATCTCATGGATTTTGCCTACTTTTTCATCCAATAAATCACGTTGAGTAAAATATTCTATTGCAGGATTATTACTTTCAAGTAAAGCTGGAATAGGGTCAAAATTTAGCCGTTTCTGCCAAAATTTCATGAAAATAGTTCCTGTTCTGTAAATAATTTTCTTTGATGAAGTATAAAGCTTCGATAGATCAGAGAATTGTCTTAACAAAAACTCTTTTGATATATAAAGTGTCTTTAGAGGTGATTAGGGACATTGTGAGTGAGCGATTCGTGAAAAAATGGATCATAATATTGATAATATTTCTGTTAAGTTCAAAATTTCTTGAATTCATGAATTTCGATCTTTAACATAATCTAAACGCCCAAAAACTTAAATTCAAAAAAAGTGTAAGGAATTTTTAAGAAATAGGCTGGATGAAACTTTCTATGTCTGAACAACCTTTCCAAACCAAAGCTGCACTAAAACAGTTTGTCTTTGAATCAGCTGAAGAGATCACGACCTTGTTAAAATCACTGACTCATCCAAAACGGCTGCAAATCCTCGCTTTAATGAGCGAAGGAAGCTGTTCATTGAGTGATTTACTTGAACGGTTAGAACTTCAGAAAAGTGCATTATCAAACTATCTCAATACCTTAGTTGAGAACAATCTTGTCGAAAAAATTGAACGTGGCCTCTATCGAATTACTGCTGATGGGGAGGATCTTCTAGAAAGAGTCGCGATCAGCTACTTTGACATCAAAATACGAGAAAAGGATCGGTTGTTAAAACTTCAAGAGATGTTGAAGAGTTACACAGATGTAGAAACGGAAGAATTAGACATGGAAAGTAAAGAACAGCCTGTAATATATGTACCAAAAAGTATGAATTTAATAAAAGGTATTAAGAAGTTAGCTTGGGCAACTGATAAGGAAATTCCATTTTATGGATGTATTGAACGAGTTATGGAACATTTCAAAGAACCTTATGACTATAATGATCTGATGGGTTTATCAGGTGTTGCGTTCAAGTTGTTTGTCAACAAAGAGAAGTGGGATTTTAGATCACAGATGGGCTCTCATGAACATTTCAAAGACCAGCTTCTCAAATCGATTGGTTATGCTTTGATTTCCTTTCAGTTGGAGGATGATTCGGTTGAAGCACGAGAAAAAATGGTAAACAAGATTCGAGAAGAAATAGATCAAAGTAGACCGATGCTTGCATTTGATCTAATAACTCCCGAGGATTGGGGATTGATTGTGGGCTACGTTGATGACAAATTATTGGTTCGTACTTATAATGAAAATCCAAATAAAACCTTGAAAAAGTATTGGGAATCCATTGGGTGGATTCAGAAAGATCAAGGAACGATTGATGATTATTATATTGGAGATAATTTTCCCTCGGAAATTCTGATGTTTAGAAAATCCTCTCCAATTGTTGATGAGACTGATACACTTCGTGATGCCTTGGAATTCTCTGTAGAAACCATGCAGACACCAGAAATAACCTCTGGATCAGAAGTGTATGTGAATGGTATTCAGGCGTATGACAAATGGATTGAGCTATTGGAGAATGAGGAATACTTTGAAAATCTTTCCGAAGAGGAGCTTAAACTTCATATTCATAAAAATGCCTGGATCTATGGTGTTTTATTTGACAGTCGTCTTGCAGCTATGCAATTTACAAAGAAAATCATGAGTAAATTTGTTGACAAGGAACGCAAGGCGCTACTTGAGGTAAGTCATATTTATGAAGCCAATATTCAGTTTATGAAAGAGGAATGGAAGAATTTTGCCTATCCGTTCTGGTACGATAAAAAAAAGGGGAAAATCTGGTATCCCGCCCCCTCAACTGGAACTCAAAAAGGAAATTGGCTTGAGGGAACAACATGGACTTCTGATATGCGTAAAAATGGTATAAAAGTATTAAAAAAGCTTAAAACAGTGGATATGAAGGTACTAGATTTTTTGTCGGTCTTTAATCAATGAATTACATTATTTGGAATTCGGAAGGAGTCTTGTTACGTATGAGACAACCTAGTAAATTAGAAATGGAAATTTGGGGAGATAAAGAATGGATCACATATCTGAAGGAAGCCAAGGCTATAATGAAAAATCAATCCAAAAGAAAGAAGCTTTAAGATAGCCTAAGAGCGTTCTTATCTCTAACTGAACTTCTTTATGAAGAAATATTCTTCAATTGAATCAGGATAGCCATCCGAAATTCCGAATGGTTCATATCCTTGCTTTTCAAAAAATCCTGGTGATTGGAAAGATAAAACGTTTAATAAACCAGAAATACAACCATTCTCCTTAGCTATTGCTTCTGCAGTTTCTAAAAGTTCTTTTCCATGACCTTGATTACGATGGTCTTCGTGTATCCAGAGATGTACGATATGGACCGTTTTGAGTGTAGTATACGCCATTAATCCCCCAATTATTTCATTTTCCGCAATTTTCAAAACTAATTCGATTTCAATTCCAGGATGCCTATTCCTTATTTCTCCCACGTGCTTTTTATTATGTTTCCGTAACCCCTCATTTATAACATGCATGGAAGTCTCTGATACATCCTCCGAAATTGTAAAACCTTGCTTAGTTTGATCTCGTTCTTCGTCTGCAGTCTCTGGATTCTCACCAAATTTCTTCAATAACACATATTCAGTAATACCCTCTGTATAGCCCGTAAAAATACCTATAATGTCATAACCAATATTTTGATAGAATTCAGGGGCCTGAAATGAATAAGTCCAAGTCTGCGAAGCAGGATATCCCTTTGTTCTGCCAATTTTCTCTGCTGCTAAAACAAGTTGTTTTCCTAATCCTTTTCCTCGACATTTTTCTTCAATCCAGAGTCTTTCAAGGTGCATGATTCCTGTTAACATGCTAGTGATAACTCCTCCTACAATTCGGTTTTGTTTGTCTCTCAATACCAAACTAATATCAGGAGTTGGAATATCTAGCTCCCCAAACGGGAATTTTTTATTATAATCTTCAAGACCAACTTTTACTATCCTCATTTGGTCTTTCGTGGGAACATTGCTAATAATGTATTGGTTAGTATCACTTATAATATTCATTCTGCTTCTCCTTCCTATATGGGTATTTTTTATGAGTTTTTCCAACATTTATATTTGAGAACGTTTAGAATAAGAGTTGAATTCAATGAATCTTTCCTTTTAAGTGCGTTAACACAATTTTTATCAAGAAATAGATTGTGGCAAAAAAGGATAATTCAAATTGCTGAGTAAGAGATAGTAATTTCCCTCTATGTTTTGTTGAATGAAGTATATATATTCTTGGAAACTCCCAATTCCTATGGATTTTTTTCTACATATCGTTGTGAGTACTGCATTTGCGTATCAATTCAGCCAGAAGGATGATACACGACGGGTCTTCATCTTAGGGGGAATTGTTCCTGATTTTGATGTAATTTTCATTTGGATACCATTTCTAATGCCTGATTTATTTATTTTCCAGCATCGTGGGTTATTTCATACGGTGTTTCTAGCTCCCATAATAGTTAGTTTACTAATAGTATCAATCAATTATTTAAATAAAGTTAATGTTATCCAAAGGTTAAACGATCCATTACAGGTCTTCTCTATTGGCATAAATTCCCGTACTGTATTGTGGGGAACCTTTGGAGTATTTATTCATCTTCTAATGGATGTCATTTCCTATAATGGAGTGTTCCTATTCTACCCCGTGATTAACCATCGAATAGCACTCAATTTGGTTTCAGTTATCGATCCCTTCGTATCAGTGCTTTCAATAGTAATTGTGATTAGATTATTCTACAACAAGATAGTTATAGTTGGAACTTATTCAATCAAACAATTTCAAAGATCAGCAACCAGGATCACTATTCTTTTTGTAATCCTACTATCTACTTACGGTTTTCTCCAACTAAATACAGTAAACACTCATTCCCCTATTAACAACAAACCTGATTTTATCCCAATTTTTCGATGGATTTACTCAGAGGATCAAAATGACATAACAATTTCATTAGTAAATCAACTCACTCAGAAAATTGTCGTATCCTACCAATATCCCTCTTTAACTTATAATCAAACAGCATGGAACATCACAACGGTTAAATCAGTTATTGATCAAGCAAAAGTAACAACCAAATATCAGAGATATAAATTTCAATTAGATTCTGAATCCTACCTATCTATTAATGCTACATTAAATTCAAAGAAAAGTCGTTGGCAAATATCATTTTTGAATACTTTTCTAGATGCCCAATTTCGATTCTATGGACTTTCTCAAGAATCTTCTCCGCAACCAAGTCTTATGATCTATCTCAATCAGAATAGAATTACTAGAATAAAGTAAAACCAATTTTTGAATGAAACTGACTATTATTAAGAAATAAAGAAACATTTTTTCGGAACTCTAACTTTAAATAGGAGTTTCCCTTTAAAGAGACACTAACAAAATTTTTCAGGAAGAAAAGAGATGAGAAGGGATAAAAGAAATAGCAACAAAAAAAAGCTAGTATGCTTTCTGGTATTTATTACACTTTTAATGTTCTTAGGGTCATCTATTAGAATATTGAATGCTGGTACGCAACATAGAAGCCATAATATCCGTTCTTCGATGAGTTTAATTGATAGTCTTCCAGTATCAATAAATGGAAATCAAGAGTTAATCGACTTTGTAAATGCTAGTGGGGATGTTTTTTTGTTAGGGAACATTACACATC
>JAEOTM010000128.1 GCA_016839815.1 Candidatus Hodarchaeota archaeon | reverse complement strand
ATGAGAAAAGAGTAATATTAATGTTTTTTATACCTCAACACTAAACCCTCAAATAATAACTGGATAAACACTTTTCATTAAGTCCCATCAAAGATCAACCACTATGATTTCTCCAACTCAACGAAGTACTGGGATGAGTAATGATCGATGCACATGCACATTTATTACCCGACTTCATGAAAAATATTGATGAAGTAATAGAAAATGCAAAGAAAGAAGGCCTTCAAGCAGTAATAAATAGTGCTATCGAACCACATCAGTTTCCATTCGCAATTCAACTTGCAGAAACTCATCCTGGATTTATTTACACAACCATGGGATTCGCCCCTCAAAGAATTAAGCAGATACCATTCAAAGAAGCATTTAGTTCGATTCGTCAAAATGCGTCGATTGTAGCAATTGGAGAGATTGGATTAGACTATCACTGGATACATGAATCCCATTGGCGAAATAAACAACAGGAAATCTTCAAACAGTTTATTGAGCTTGGGAATGCTCTTAACAAACCGCTAGTCATTCACTCTCGGAAAGCAGAATCAGATTGTATAGAAATTTTGGAAAAGTACGCCAAAGTCCCAGTCTTAATGCACTGTTTTGCAGGAAACATGAGTGAGACAGAAAGAGTTATTGATTTAGGATGGATGATATCAATACCTACTGCAGTAATTAATCGAAAGAAGCATCGTAAAATCGCACGAAAAGCACCATTAGAGCATGTTGTTGTAGAAACTGATTCACCTTTTCTTAGTCCCATACCAAGAAAACGCAATGAACCAGCAAACATAAAATATGCAATAGATGAGCTTGCTAAGCTAACAAATACTTCTGTTGAAGAAGTAGATGAAATCACAACGCAGAATGCGAAAAATTTCTTTCATATATAGCTAACCAGAAAAGAAGGATGAATGCATGTCAATTCTTGAGTATCGTAAACGGACTATCAATAGAATGAGTACAAAAACCTATGATGTTCTGATAATAGGAGGAGGTATAACAGGAGCAGGCATTGCCCGCGATGCAGCTCTGAGAGGATTATCTGTGGCATTAGTAGAAAAGGCTGATTTTGGATATGGAACAAGCAGTGGGTCATCCAAACTTGTCCACGCAGGTCTTCGCTATATTGGACAGAAAGAATTTCGACTCGTCCGTGAAGCATCGATTGAACGTAAGAAAATATTGGAAATGGCACCTCATGTAACAAAACCTTTAAAATTTCTTGTACCTCTACATTCAGACACAGTTTTAACAAAAGGCAAACTCAGATTAGCAGTATGGCTATATGATCTATTGGCGAGTTTTCGGAATCATATTTTCCATAAGTTATTGGATCCTGAAAAAGCGAAAGAACTTCTTCCAAGTCCTCTCCGTGAAACAAATTTCCAAGGAGCAGCATTATACGGAGATGGTCAAATGGATGATGCGCGATTAACTCTCGAGGTAATTTTATCTGCCGAACAAGCAGGAGCTGATGTGGTGAATTATTGTTCAGCAGAGGATTTCCATTTACAAAGTCCTGAGGGAATTGATTCAGTAACGATACGTAATCAAAAGAATAACCAAGTGTTTACGATCCAGACAAAGACACTTGTTTTAGCGTGTGGGCATTGGAGTGATAAAATAACTCATCAGATTGATCCTTCTACCCCTGCACGAGTTCGTCCTACAAAGGGAGTGCATCTCATCACAAAACGGTTCTATAATCAGGAGTTTGCGGTTGTTATTCCTATTGAAGATGGAAGAATAATTTTTATTGTTCCTTATGGTGAATATCAGTTGGTAGGCACCACAGATACTGATTATTCTGATGATTATGATTATATTCCAGTTACAAAAGAAGATGCTAACTATCTGATTGATGCAGTAAATTTTCTATTTCCTGGTTCTCTCACCGAGAAGGATATCATTAGTGCTTACTCGGGTTTACGTCCTTTAATTCTTTCTGATCCGACAAAATCCGAATCAGATGTTTCAAGGAATCATGAAATTCGTATGCTTAGGCCCAACACCTTTTCTATTGTTGGAGGGAAGTATACAACCTATCGTGCCATGGCAAAAGAAATGGTGGATAAAATTGCCAAGATTCTTGGGAATAAAGAGAAATCTACAACAGATAAAGTCCCACTCAACGGTTGGGTTTCTACTAAACGTCGTGGGTGGGAGGCATGGTCGAGAATTGCTTGCGAAAATATGATGATTCGTTACAATTTACCTGAACAAGTAGCAAACCACCTTTTGAGATATGGAGATAATTATAGGAAATTACTGGATGACGTAAAAGATGATCCACAGATGATGAAACGCATATCTAAACATCGTCCATACATTTTCGGAGAAATCAAATACTTTATTAAGCATGAAAAGGCAATTAACTTAAAAGACATATTATTTCGACGAACCCTGATCCAATTATCCTTTGAACAGGGACTCGACTGCATTGAACCCATTGCACAGGTAATGGGAGAACTTCTGGATTGGTCCCCTGGGAAAATTAAGCTGCAAATTAACGATTATAAGGATGCTTTAGTTTGGAAAGGCTGATATAATTCATTTTGTATCAAAACCAAAGATACCAGGATTCATTACTCCTTTCGGATCAAAGACATTTTTAATTCCTTTTAGTAAACTCACTCCCTCTTCACCGATTCCAGCTGGCAACCAGTTCGAAAACGCTCTTCCAATACCGTGATGATGACTGATCATTCCACCATATTTAATGAATGCATTCAGAACCTTGGTGCGAATTGAAAAGTATTGATTCTCCTCATTTCCTTTTTCTTGGGGAGTAACAAATGTGAAGTACAGGTTTGCTCCATTTCGATAAAAATGGCTACCATGAGCCCATCGGATAGGACAGTCTTCTTCTAGCTCTTGCAATACTCCGTGATAGAGGGGAATTATATTGTCCCATGTCACACTCGTTTCAAAAGTCTCAACGAGTATTCCATGATCTACAATTGGATCACGAAGAAACGGAAGTTCAAATCTTGTTTTCATCCATGTTCTTGCTGGGCTACTTCGGAGATGAAATCCCCCAGATTGTTTTGCAAAGCGAATTGCATTTTTTTGCGTTACAGAAGTAAGATGTTTGTCACCTTCAAAAATCATTATTCCCAAGCATCGAGATTGGTCCTGATAACCTCGTGATTCAAGGTAACGGAGAAGCAAACGTTGAAGAAGGGGTTCTGTAGGATCATCCTTCATTAGTATAGATCCTTGAATATTAAAATATGTTTCTTCAGCATTAGAGAGTCGCATGATGGAGGGAGAATATCCATGTTGCATTAAATTCTTATAAGCCATAAGACCTGATTCAAATGACTTGAAAAAGAAAGCTGAGTATCGTGTTTTAGGAGGTATATATCTAATTCGGAGTGTTACTTCAGTGAGTATCCCAAATGAACCTTCAGAGCCAGCTATAATATTTAAGAAATCAGGACCTGTAGCACGAGCTGGAGCAATTGGAATTTCTAACGTATTACCTGCTCCAGTAACGAATTTTAACCCCAGAATCATATTTTCAATTTTTCCATATAATGTTGAGTTTTGTCCTGCTCCTCGTGTAATAACCCATCCTCCGAGACAAGAAAATTCGAAAGATTGAGGAAAATGCCCAAGAGTAAAGCCTTCATGATTAAGACTGGCCTCAATTTTTGGACCAAAAATACCTGTTTGTGCTGTTACATAGTGAGCATCTTTGTTAATCTTTAGTACTTGATTTAATCTGCTCAAATTAGTTGCAACTGTATTAGTAGTACCTTGAACTCCTGTTGTTACACTTGTTCTTCCTGCAACTACTGATAATTTTACATTATATTGATTGGCTAATTTAACTATCTTTTGTACTTGTAAATGCGAATTTGGATAAAGAACTAATTCTACAACCGATTTTATAGTTCCTAATCTAGATTGAAGAAGATCAAGATATCCTCGGCCAACAGAATTTTCGATACGTATCCAAGGGTCAGTAGAGAGTTGATTAGCCTCAAGAAAGGTCGTAAGTTCTTCATAAAATCCTTCTGGTAAATTTGAATCTGAAGATATTTTTTCTAGGAAGGTCGTAGGAGGATAGTCTTTCAGGGTTGAATCAGCCGGCATTCCTAGGCTTGCAAATACGAATGATTTTAATACGGGCGTGAATCGAATATAAGGAGATTCACGATCTCCCCATCTAGTTGCAGCAAAAAGTCTTTTCATTCTATTTTCGACCATTACAATGAATGGAAACAGGTTAATACATTCTGTCAGCCTTATAAAATGTTAGACAGGTGATGATAAGGAGTAAATTGATAGCTATGAGTTATTTTCAGAAGAATATTTCTCAGCATAGACGATAAACATCCAAACTACTTCTCTTGCTGATAATGGTTTGCCTTTCGAAGCTTCAATATTCAACTCATGCACCAGATCATTATGGGTATTGATTTCTTCAAGAGTAATCTTTCCCTGTTGAATAACTGAAGGAAATGACAACGGGATACCCTTACCTATACCAGGACAGGTTTCCTTGGAATCCTTAGCCCAGATAAATGGTGCTTCAGCTTCTGCACCTAGAAACGCTATCGGATAATTTCTACATGCGCGAGGACGCGAATTATAGATTGAACAGTTTGGTTTAGAGTAAAAGACGCAATTAAGTCCATTAATTTTCATCAAACCTGGTATAATTTTACCATCTGAAGTTTGCACTGGTGTGAGTACCAGTCTCTTTCGTAATTCAAGGTTCAGATCAGTTTCAACTCGATAGAAAGTGAGTTTCTTGAGTAGATACTCAAAATCACCATCGAGCTGAGAGAAGATTTGGAAAATATCCAAAAAAGTTGTTGTTACAATAATCTGTGGGTCACAACAACAGTGACCGCTTTGTTGACACTCAAATCGAACATCTAGAGGGGGAGAATTGCTCAATATCTATCCTCCACCAGTGGTACGTCATAATTGCAATTCTTACAGTAAACACGTGTAGATCGTTTTTCACTCAATGGATCCAAATATACTTCCATTACAAAATGGGCCTGACACTTACCACACCGCTCCTTAGTATCCTCAACTTTTATTCGTACTCCTTGCGGTGTGTTTTCTGACATAGAAACAATCACATTAACCTTTTAATCCAAGATAAACTAGTCTAACTTAACATGATTTGTATCAAAGATTGGTTTGAGTGTGGTATTCCTGTAAATTTACTTCTAATAAACAATTGTTTCAACAATAAAATGAATAATTTCAGAAGGTAGGTACCAGGGAGGAGAAAAATCACCTGGAATGAGGAAGAAAAAGAGTTCTTGTGAATATCAGTCAAGTCAGTGATAAGAAATCAGCACTAATCTTCGTAAGACTCTTCACGGAGTTTTTTGAGTTTTAACTGATGCGTAACATAACCAGCAATTTGATTCCGAAATCGTTTAGAATGGATGCGAGCCACTTTCGAAACAATGTCTTTATTATGATCAAAGGAATCTGGAGATAAATGGTCTTCGTATTCCTTTACAATTTCTCTAGAGATTACTTTTACTGCGGATGTTCGGACTTTACCCATACTGCTCATTATCCTTGTGTGTATCTCTTCAGTATTCTTTGATTTGATTGACATTAGAAGAGAAATTACGCTTCTGGTAACGTTTACTCTAGAAATTTTT
>JAEOTM010000127.1 GCA_016839815.1 Candidatus Hodarchaeota archaeon | reverse complement strand
ATACTTTATATGTTTTTCAAATATTTTTTTTTCAACTTCATGATAGTAAATAATTCTCACTCCTTTGATTCGGTTTGTTTTTTTATATATCTGGAATACGGTGTAATACAGAAGCGGAGAGATTAATTCTAAAAATTTTACTTTATAATACATTCAGGAAAAAGTATTTTACGTTATATAATAAATTTAATGAACTTGAGGAAAGTTAGATAAAATTATCGACGCAATATGTTTTATCCCAAGTCTGTGTAGAATAATCCTAAGAATGGCTCATTCATCCGGTACTAATACAATCTATTCGATAATCGAAAAACATGCTAACACCCAGCCAGAGAAGACAGCATTAATCGGGATAAAAAGAAGGCCACTATCTTATCAGGGTCTGATTAAACAGATCGACTACATTGGATATATTCTCCAGCAACATGTGGTAAACCCGAAAGCGCCAGTTTCAGTGGTGTTACCAAATGGCCCAGAGATGGCGGTTTCTTTTCTGGGAGTAGCTTCAAATGCCATCTGTGCTCCATTGAACCCCAACTATAGGGTGGAGGAATACACCTACTTCCTCTCAGATCTGAAGCCAAAAGCATTAATCACATTATCTGGAACACATAACCAAGCAATCGATGTTGCTAATAATCTAGGGATAGAAATCATTTATCTATCTCCAAGCAAAAAAAATGCAGGCGTCTTTACATTAGATAATATAGAGGTGAATAATGAGAGACTTGTTGACAATGTCTCTCCATCATCCCAAGATACTGCATTGATTTTACACACTTCAGGTACCACCTCAAGGCCAAAAATGGTTCCACTATCACATGGAAATCTGTGCAAGTCAGCTGAAAACATTAAAAACACGTTAAAACTCACGAATGAAGATTGTTGTCTAAACGTAATGCCATTATTCCACATCCATGGCTTAATCGGAGCACTTTTAGCAAGCATCTCAGCGGGTTCCTCAATAATTTGTACACCAAATTATAGCAGCACAGAGTTTTTCAATTGGGTATCACATTTCAAGCCATCCTGGTATTCAGCAGTACCCACAATACATCAGTCTGTTTTAGAAAGAAGCAAACATCATTCCAAGATTACCTCTAATCATAGTATACGATTTATCCGATCATCATCCTCTGCTCTACCACCCAAAGTTATGGATGGCCTTGAAGCAATCTTCGATGTACCAGTGATTGAGTCCTATGGTATGACGGAGGCCTCACATCAAATGTCAAGTAACCAACTTCCACCAGGTACAAGAAAGAAAAAATCTGTAGGATTGCCCTCTGGACCTGAGATGGCTATTATGGATGCTGAAGGCAACCTCTTAAAACAAGGAGAGGTCGGAGAAGTAGTAATTAAAGGACCAAACGTGACAACAGGGTATCTAAACAATAAGGAGGCAAACAATACTTCTTTCATCAGAGGGTGGTTCCGAACAGGAGATGAAGGATATTTTGACGAAGATAACTACCTCTTCCTGACAGACCGAATTAAGGAGATCATAAACAGAGGGGGAGAAAAGATCAGCCCCAGGGAGGTCGATGAACTAGTTCTCGATTACCCTGGCGTACAGCAGGCACTAACATTCGCCGTACCAGACACCAGGCTTGGCGAAGAGATTGCAGTAGCCATAGTTCCAAAAGAAGGTGTGGACATTTCACCATGGGATATCCAGAAACATGTGGCTAGCAGATTAATTGACTTCAAAGTTCCACGGCACGTGATCTTTTTAAAAGAGATTCCTAAAGGTCCAACTGGTAAACTTCAGAGAATAGGTTTAGCGGACAAGCTATCAATCGAACCCATCAACGAGTTACAGACTAGTTCCACCTCAGAATATAAGGCACCAACGACGACTCTAGAGAAAAGTCTGGTAAAAATCTGGTCTGAAGTTCTTAAAGTCACTGTAGGCATAAGGGATAACTATTTTCAACTTGGCGGGGATTCACTGAAAGCTGAAGAGATAGTTACACAGACCTCAAAACTATTAGAAATTGATAGGATCCCCCTCGTAATCTTCCTTCATGCTCCAAATATAGAAAAAATGGCGATGTTGCTTCAAGAAGACCTCGGTCGAGAGGAGCAGGTTCTAATAAATTTACAGAAGAATGGCTTGAAAAACCCTCTTTACTTGATTCATGCCTGTGCAGGAGAGGTATTGTTCTTTGCCGACTTAGTTAATTATCTTCGACCCGACCGCCCGATCTATGCCTTGAGGTCTCCGGGTTTGGACAGGGGGGAAATAAATTACAACTCAGTAGAAGAACTGGCATCAATTTACATCGAATCGATGTTGGAGAATCAAAAAGAAGGTCCTTACATAATTGGTGGAGCCGGTATTGGGGGAATAATCGGAATGGAAATGTCGCACATGTTAACTGACCTAGAGAAAAATGTGTCTGCATTGATACTGTTTGATACTGTTCCACCAAGAAAACGTGAGACTAGTCATAGGAGAAGTTTTCTGGACAAAATAATATTTATACTATCTAGAATAAAATTTTACATAGTAAACGGGCAGTTCAAACAAATGGCCATCGCCATGATCAAAAAAAGATATCAGCAAATCACTGCCCCTAACGACATTCAACTCAAGATACTCAAACATAACATAGAAATTGCTTCAAAATATAATATCAGAAAATTTAACGATCAAGTAATATTGTTCATGTCAGAAAAACGGTTAGGATTTCCAAAGGACCCCATGTATAGGATTAACATGTGGTCAGAACTTCTTCCCGAAACAACGGAAAAAATAGTTAACCCTGGAGAACACCTCAACATTTTCAAGGAACCCTACGTTAGGACTCTTGCTCAAAAATTAACCGAATACTTGGATCAAAGAAAACTGTGATCAACACACCAAATACCTGTAGATTCATCTATTCAAAGGAGATGGAATAATTAATAGTATAGACACGATGATTATAGGAACTTAGGTTGACAGAGGACTTGGAGATAGGTAACAAGTTACAGGATTATTGGCAAATAATTATCAGTGTCATAATCGCAGTAAATTTATTCTCGATTTATATTGAGAGTCTCAAACAACTCAACATAACCTATTTTCAACGCATTCATCGAGTTGCAGAAATTATTACCTTCGAGTTCAACTATCCTATCTCTATATTCTTAACGATAACTACCTTCATCCTTCTATCATACATGTTAAAAAAAGATAGAAAAAAGGCAATAATTATTGGAATTCTACCAATTTTTTCGTTCCTTTTTCAGAGCATTGAAACTGGGATCATTCTCACCTCAACGATTGTCACATTCTATGTAGCTTACCATGAGAAAAAATACACAAGCTACTTTGAAAATCTCCTCAAAATATTACTAGTCATCGAATCAACCACGATAATTCACTATATTTTACTTACACTAGGAATGACATCACCCCTTCAACAAATAGCATTATTTGAATATGACCTATTCTGCATCAGTAGATTTGCAGCACCAATATTGGTATTCATGTTTATCTTCGCGTTTCATTCAGACTCTATAAAAAAACAACTACAAAGGTTCTACAACATTATTGACAATCAAAACGAATCTAAAAAAAGGACGATAACAGAATATCGTATTCCCCCAAATCTCGTTTTAGTATTGGCAATAATTTTCGCAGTTTTTTGGGCAATCTTTCCCTGGATCCCAACGATAAATCCAATCCAAATTGGGTTTGGGAAGGATGCTGGGAAATTTTATTGGACTATGATGAAAATGGATGAAGGTCAATATTTTAGCATAGGCCCGAGAAGTCTCTTCATTAACTTGTTGTATTATTGTTATAAAATCTTCAATCTTGACAGTTTTTATTTTGTAAACTTGTTGCCAGTGATTCTTAATCCTCTTTTGGTTTTTTCGGTGTATCATTTCGTTTGTAAATCTAGTGAGGATGAGGAACTTGCAGCACTATCAGCTTTAATGACATCTGTGGGCTTCAACATTACGGTTGGTATGCACTCGTATTTTCTACCAAATATGTTAGGGTTGTCTCTAGTTTTTTTCAGTTTTGGATATCTTTTAATGAATTTGAGGAAAAAGAAAAAATCATTGAATTTGATATCAATTATACTTATGGTCCCAATTTTTTATATTCATCCATGGACCTTCTTCCAGTATTTTGGTGTACTGTGCTTATTTGCAGTATATTTGATAATTAAAAGGGAAAACGTTACGCGTACGCGCAGATATAAAAAAGAAAACGTCAATTCATTAAGCCCTCTTCTTATCTACATTGTTTCAGTTGGATTATTATATATTTTATCTAATATTGTAATACCGATTGATGATTCCATGAATAGACAGCAAGTGTTTGTTGGATTCAAATTTGTGGTTGATCAATTTGTATACAGTAATGTGTTCACTTTTAACACGTTATATATGGGAATAATGGGTAATTCAGTTTATTTACTAATTTGTTTAGTTGGTTCATTCTTACTGAAAAAAGATACATATTTTAATAGGTATTTATCCGTGTTTATATTAATTTCAACTATTGTTTACATCTTTTCTCATGCAGTGTTTCCAAATGGGGCTCTTGGGAATTATTTCCCTTCTAGACTTTTATTAAATTATCCTCTGGGAATATTTTCCGCAATAGCTTTACAAAAACTGATACATTCAACATATATTTCAGATAAATCAAAACTATACTTTATGTTATTCTTTATAACATATATGACTGTTTATATGTTTAGATCGATATATCATTTGATACCTCTCCAATAACTAGTATTTTATTTTTTCATAAAATTATACCTTATTTGAGAAATGAAACACTTGAAATACACATTACCCCTTTAAATTTCCAAATACATGTCATCAATCAAGAAACCGACGATAGTCGCCTGTATACCAGCATACAATGAGGAAAAAAACATCGCCGCAGTAATAATCGAAACCAAAAAATATGTTGACCAGATACTGGTTTGCGATGATGGATCCAGCGATCTCACATATCTAATCGCAGAAGGATTGGGCGCTACAGTCATCAAACATGAAATAAACAAAGGTTACGGCTCCTCGATTAAGACATTATTCGAAAACGCATTGAAAACAAACGCTAGCATTATTCTTACCATCGATGCTGATTCTCAACATGACCCAAACCAGATCCCAAATTTCATTCAAGCCTTCGAAAAGCAAGATATCGATATACTGATTGGCTCTCGGTTCTTACCCGGCAGTGACACAAATATTCCCAAATGGCGTGAAAATGGCATACGCATAATCAACAAAATGGCAAATAACGCCCTAGATAATCTTAGCGATACCCAATCAGGGTTCCGCGCCTACAAGATCGATTCACTAAGAAGACTTAGATTATCAGATGAAGGAATGGGCATAAGCACAGAGATATTATTGAAGGCCAATGAAGAAAATATGAAAATCGCTGAAATTCCTATCACTGTAAAATATTTTGATGATTCATCGACTCACCATCCGATTATGCATGGTATCTCCGTATTCTTAGGTACGCTTAAACACATAACATCTCGAAAACCTTTGATGTTTTTTGGTATACCAGGATCAATATCACTCGCAGTCTCCAGCATACTGTGGTTCATCGTTTTTCGGAAATACGCACTAACAAATATATTGCTAACAAATGCAGCCCTAATAGCAACCTTAACGACGCTTGTTGGGTTAATCTTGATTACTACTGGCACGATATTATGGATACTCATAGACGTGATAAACGAAAAAATATCCTAAGAAATGAGTTTGAGGAAAATAAATGAAAACAAATATGCCCAATATTTTTTCGGTTGATGTCGAAGAAATCTTCCATACCCAGCTATACAATTCAAGAGAAACAGACATTAAACATTTTAGAACAAACGAAAATATTGAGAAAATCATCAATATATTAGATGATTGCACAACAAGTGCCACCTTTTTTATTGTGGGTGAAATAATTGAACAGAATCCAGGGATAATTGATCTGATTGCTGAGAATGGGCACGAAATCGCATTCCATGGGTGGACCCATAAATCTTTATCGAAAATGAGTGAACAAGAGT
>JAEOTM010000009.1 GCA_016839815.1 Candidatus Hodarchaeota archaeon | reverse complement strand
GAAGAGGTAGTCCAACCACAGATGTAGATTTGAGATGTACGACTATCTACTACAAGACCTGAAGCACTTTGCCATCCTTTAGTTCCTAAATAGGTACTCCAGGTTAAATTAGACCCATCATTACTTATCGAAGAAGCAATACAGGTTATATCAGCTGTCGAAGTGTTAAGGAGTGTAATTTTTAAAGGAAAGCCTTCGGGAACACTCCTACTCAGATCAACCATATAGATATTAGATTTGTTGTCTAATCCAATATCATAGCACATATCTTCAGCAGGACCTCCAAGATATGTACTCCAGACTAAAGAATTAGCCTCTGGAGCTAGTTTTGAGAGGAAAATATCTCCCACAGGCCAGGTTTCCCAAATATTTTCTCGATTCCCCCAACTAAATGTTCCTCCTCCTGCATAGGAAGTCTGATAAGCGTTTACACTAACTGGAAAGTTCTCTGAACCTGTATTACCAGATATGTAGATGTTCTGAGAAGGATCTAGAACCAATGCATACGCTTCATCATAACTAGTCCCCCCTAGAAATGTGGAAAATACTCTTTCGGTCCCATCTGAAGTGATGCATGTAAAAATAATTTTTAATTTAAATCTGCGTTAATTTTCGTCCTTGAAATAGATATTCGCTTAAAGATAAATCCAAGTATTAAGACAAGTGGTAAAATTATACTAAGTATCAGGATTGTGTTTGAAACCATAAGAGCAAACCCTGAATTTATATAATTAAACGATTCTTGATTCGTTGGATCGAGTATTTTTAGATACTCTAGTAGTTTGAAATAATAAGGAAATAAAATTGTGGTTGAGACCATAAGAAGCATGGGTACAATCAATAATCTTTTTGAAAATCTGGTTTCTATTATTTCAGGTGGAAATATAGCAATCCATATCATCACAGCAGCTAAGAAAACTGCTGCAAGTATCAAAATCCACGATATCGCAAAAAAAATAGCGCCAATTTGTAAATCTACTGTATCCGTAAGCGGGAAATATATCCGACGAGAAACACCACTAAATCGCATATAGTAAATAACATAAATATACTGTACCTTTAATAGATCAAAACAGATAAAGAGCGTTAATAGAGAGAGAATAATAATTCCAGCTGTCTTTAGAAATGATAAAGCTCGATAACCAGTAAAAATTTTCCTATTTACATACTCTGTATATACAAAATCTATCGTTGCAAAAAGCATAACTATCAAAACAAGTAATCTAAGGTCTGAACTAATTTCTGGATGGACAGTAAGCCCTAGAAAAATCAAAAATCCTATTGATATGATAGGAACTACCAGTTTAATAATTAAGGCATATTTTGGATATTGTCGCACCTTAACTTCAACTTTTTTCCAAATATCCTTGTATGAGTACTTTGTTCGCTTTTTAGAAATATATCCAAATCCTAAGAAATAACTAGCAATAATTAAGAAGAAGAAACCACAGATGAAATAAAAGGGCACTAAAAGATTTAAATTCTCAGAATTATCAGCAAAATGATGTGAAATACCGTTATAAGGACTCGATGAAATGAACCTAAACATTCTAATTAAATGTGAAAATGCTTGTAGAAATATGAGTACAAACGCGAAAAAGAAGAGTAAACCGACTTCAAAATACTCAGTGATAATTTCTAGTTTATCTGGTAAGTTTTCTTCTTTTCTCCGATAATCCAGTTCTAATCACCAGCAAAACTTATGATCAAATAGTAAATTGAAAAAGGGAGAGAAAGTTTACAGTAACTCTCTAACCATCACTGGAATATCCCAAGGCGTCTCAGCTATCTCCGCGCCGACAGATGACAATGCATCAATTTTACCTTGAGCAGTTCCCACGTTTCCACTAATTATAGCCCCAGCATGTCCCATTCGTTTACCTTCAGGAGCGGATTTTCCAGCTATATAAGCCACAATTGGTTTACTGACATTATTTTCAGCAATGTAGGCAGCTACTTTTTCTTCCTCATCACCACCAATTTCTCCTATGAGTACAATCACGTTGGTTCCTTGATCTTTAACATAGTAGTCAAAAGCTTCTACTAACGTTGTTCCACGAATTGGATCTCCTCCTATCCCAATATACGCAGATACACCAACATCAGCATTTCCTAATGCTTTAGCGATTTCATACGAAAGTGTTCCGCTTTTAGCTATAGTTGCTACAGTTCCGAAGTGACACATATCAGAGGGCATTATCCCCAATTTGATTTTGTCTGGAATAAGCATTCCAGGTGTATTGGGACCTATTAAATGAAGTCCTTTTGAATGAGCTAATTCTACTAAACGGAGCATATCCAAAACAGGAACACCCTCAGTGATACAACATGTCATATTAATCCCAGCGTTTAAGCTTTCAAGGACAGCACTAAATGTAAACCGAGCGGGTACAAAAATAATGCTTGTATCTGCTCTTCGTTCTTGTACTGCTTCTTGAACCGTATTAAATACGGGAACACCTAGTACTTCTTGACCACCTTTTTTGGGAGTTACCCCTGCCACAATATTTGTTCCGTATTCTTGCATTAATTGCGTATGAAATTTACCCTGATTACCAGTGATTCCCTGAACTACTACTCGACTATTCTCACTAATATACATTGCTTGATCACCCAATAACTCCTTTTAATTTTTCAACAGCGGCCATCATGTCTTTATAAGCATCGATTCCCGCATCATTCAAGATTTTCACCCCTTCTGTCTCTTTGGTCCCAGTTAATCTAATAACCATAGGAGGTGCTTCTGGAAATTCTTTTAATGTGTGTAAAATAGCATCTGCGACCACATCACAGCGTGTAATCCCACCATAAATATTGATTAAGACCGCTTTAGGCCCCATAGTGAAGATTAACTTCAAAGCTTCATAAACACGATCACGATCTGCACCGCCACCTACATCTAAAAAATTCATACCTGCTAAACCATGTTGCGCTAGCACATCAAGTAAGGCCATAGTTAAACCTGCACCATTTGCAAGAATGCCCACCTGACCTTCTAATTCTACGAAGGAAAAACCAAATTTTTTAGCCGTCTTTTCCAAGTCTGTTAACTTCTTTTTCTGTAATTTTTGAATCGTCTCTTGGCGGAAAACAGCATTATCATCTAGAATCATCTTCCCATCGACAGCAAAGATTCCTGATGACGTTAAAACAAGAGGATTGATTTCTACTAACTGCGCTTCTTTTTCGCAAGTGATCTTCCAAAGTTTTAAGAAAAGATCAGTGGCAGAGGGAATCAAATCAACTGAAAAACCTAAACGTTCTGCAACGCTTCTTGCCTTTTCTTCACTCAATCCTTCAGTTAGAGATATCTTCTCTTTAATAATTGCCTCAGGACGAGTTGCAGCAACTTCTTCAATGTCAATACCACCTTCAGCAGAGGCAATCAACATAAATTGTCGTCCAGAGGTATCTAGTGCAATGGAACAATAGTACTCATGCTTAATATCTGCTAAGCTTTCAATTAAAATAGCTTCAACCTTGTAAGATCCTACTTGCCGTGTAAAGTAATCTTTACAGAGTGAAATGGCTTCTTCACGTGTTTGAACTATCTTAATTAACCCTGCTTTCTTTCTACTACCAATAGCAATCTGTGATTTGACAATAGCAGGAAAATCAAAATGAGCTAGTTTTTCCTCGACATCCTCTCCCCTAATAATAACTAATCGAGTGACTAGGGGGAGGTCAAATTCTGCAAATACTTCTTTAGCTTCATATTCTAGTAAACGAATTGTAAACACCTTCAATATTAATTTAAGCAGAAACCTTCAAAATAAAAAAAATGAAGAAAAAAGGGAGTTAGAAACTGATCCCTAGAAATTCACCGATCTGAGGTAGCTTCTCTCGCGCTTTGTCAGCTACATTTTGGAATAGACTCTCACCGTAGGTATCAATCCCAACAATTAGTGGTCCGAATTTCTCAACTTCTAGAACCCACAAACATTCAGGAGTACCTAGGTCTAACCAATGAACTTCCTTTACACGCTTGATCCCTTTAGCAGCAACAACAGCTGCTCCTCCAACAAATGCAGTATATACTGCTTTATATTCCTGCATGGCTTTTACCGTTCTAGGGCCCATACCTCCCTTTCCAATGATTACATTAACTCCAAACGTCTTAATGAATTCATCTTCAAAGATATCCATTCGAGTTGAAGTGGTTGGACCTGCAGCAACAATTTCCCACTGATCTCCAACTTGTCTAACAACTGGGCCGCAATGGTATACTGCTAATCCTTCAAACTCTATGGGCATGGACTCTCCTTTTTCAGCCATTTCTAAAGCACGTTCATGTGCTTCATCACGTGCAGTGAAAACTGTACCTGTAACGTAAATTACATCTCCTATTCTTAATTTCTGAACATCTTCCTTTGTTATAGGGGTTGTAAAGTGATATTCTGCCATGATCATTCCTCCTTATGTGTTAAGAATTCTACTCGGCCATCTTGATATATCCGAGCAGTAGCTCGCCTCGCAGCCCAACATTGGATTGCTACGCCTACTGGTAGTGAAGCGGGATGTCTATGTGCATAATCAATTTTGACATCCAATGCGGTGGAAACATTACCACCTAGACCCATGGAACCAAAACCTGTCATATTAATTGCCTTGAGAAGATCTTCTTCAAGTTTAGCAATTTCAGGATCAGGATGTCTTTCCCCTAGGGGTCTCATTAGCTGCTTTTTACCAAGCTTTATTGCAATATCTGCTCCTCCACCTATGCCTACTCCTACCACTACTGGGGGACAGGGTTGTCCACCTGCATTAAGAATAGAATCTATAACAAATTTTTTAATACCACCAATGCCTTGGCCAGGTTTTAACATACCTAAAGCACACATATTTTCGGATCCTCCACCTTTCGGAAAAGCGGTGATTTCTAGGTAATCTGCACCTGGGATGAAATCATAATTGATGAAAGGAATGTGCTTTCCAGTATTATCCCCACTATTTCCTCCTACAATGGGATTAACGGCATTTGGCCTTAGGGGAACTTCTTTCGTAGCCCGTGCAGAAGCTTTCCGAAGGATTTCCTCGATTCCTAAAACCTTAGGAAAATTCTCTCCGATATTTACATAATAGATATGAATTCCCGTGTCTTGACACATAGGAGTTGCAGTATCTTCAGCAATACCAAAGTTATCTACAATTGTTGATAGTGCTGCTTTGCTTGGGGGACTGGTCTCTTCTTCATGCATCCTTTTTAATGCTTCTGAAACGTCATTAGGTAATTGGGTTGCTGCAAATTTCAATAATTTAACAGTAGTATCCTCTATAAGCTGATAGAAAGTCATATTAATCACTTAACTCACGATTAGATCTGTTAAAGGCTCCAATATAACGATATGAATCTTGTAAAACAAGAAGTATATAGAAAGGATGCAAAATTTAAGTATTATCAACCTATTTTATAGACACTTTGTAACCTTTCATAGAAAAAAAAGAATTTTGTCAGAGTAAGAAAGTTTTTATAGTGTTAATTGCAGAACTTTCGCAAATAACGAATATATAACAAAACAGAATTATGGTGTTAAAAAAATGGCAGTTTCGCGTACTATTGCAGTACAAGTTGCTAATGTTCACCGAGAATTTCACCTTGGTGACATAACAATAAAAGCCCTTCGTGGAATCAATATGGAAGTCTATGAAGGGGAATTTGTTGTAGTTTTAGGTCCGAGTGGTTCTGGTAAAACTACACTGCTGAATCAGATAGGAGGAATTGATTCACCAACAAATGGAAAAGTTAGCGTATACTCTGAAGAAATTACAAAGTGGAATGGTGGTAAACTCTCAGAATACCGTCGTAATCGTGTTGGTTGGATATTTCAATTTTTTAATCTAATTCCTTCTCT
>JAEOTM010000126.1 GCA_016839815.1 Candidatus Hodarchaeota archaeon | reverse complement strand
TTAATGTAAGTTCAGCATAAGCTCTCTGAATATGGGTTCGATATAATTCATTGTTTGCTAAGGCATGAGGGCACGCAGTACTTCCAGATGTACCCAATGAGAGCTCATGTATTACAGATCCTTTCTTCCAGCTTGTTACTAGTAATCCTTGATAATTTTCTATAGAATTTCGCTTCGATACTGGTGTAAGCCTTGGAGTAAAAAAATCGAAGGATAAAGAAATCATACCTGTGTCAAATGGGTGCCGAGAGTTTAATTCCTGTAAAACTTGGATTGACATTTCCTCTAGAGAATAAAATGAGTCAGTTTTACTTGATAAGATCTCTGAAATTGATTCGATAAATCGAGACATGTGAACTCCCTTTTTTGAAGGAGGGAGATTTATCACCACAGTAATCTTGGTTGTATAGCGATAAATCTTAGTTCCTCTTGTAATCGAAATTTGAGTTCGAAAATCAGTAATTCCTACTTCATCTAAGGATAAACGCACATTGGGGAATTGGTCTTGTGTTTCTAAATTCATGAAGCAGTAGCCTCGGAGAAAAGTTATGTGATGATTAACTACCTTCAGATACTAACTCGTTCATATGATTATCTACTAGTTATGTGATTTTACGGTAGATCACTTCTATTTTTAGTTGTCAGAAAAAAGCTAATAAATTGGCGGTTATTTGCGTAATGAACGGAGATTATTAATAATGAAGACAATTGGAGTATTAGGTGCTGGAATAATGGGGAATGGAATAGCTCAAGTATCTGCAATTGCAGGTTACGACATAATTTTATACGATATTGATCAAAAATTTATAGATCACGGTTAGAAGGAAATTAAGAAATCCCTAACGCGTATGGTTAAGAAAAACAAATTATCTGATGACGAAATTCCACAGATCATGGGTCGAATTTCTCCTTCTCTTGATTTAAAGGATTTTAAGCCAAGTGAGTTAATTATTGAAACAATTCCTGAATATATCGCCCTTAAGAAGGCCACTTATAGCAAATTAGATTCTATCTGCTCTAATGAATGTATTTTCGCTTCGAATACATCTGCTATTAGTATCACTGATTTAGCGTCTGAACTTCCAGAAAAACGCCAAAAAAGATTTATTGGCTTGCATTTTTTTAATCCTGTTTCAATGATGAAACTTGTAGAAGTTATCAAAGGGGAGAGAATATCTGATGAGACGTGTGATCAATCTTTGGCTTATTGCAAAAAAATTGGAAAAGAAACTGTTTTAATTAACGATTTACCTTGTTTTACTACAACTCGTCTTGTTTCTGCTGTTATAAATGAAGGGGTTTATATGCTACAAGATGGTCTGGGAACACCTGAAGAAATTGATAAATCTATTAAGTTTGGTTTGGATCACCCAATGGGTCCATTGGTTTTAGCTGATTTAATAGGCTTAGATACCATACTTCATATTTTAGATTATCTTAAGGACGAATTAGGAGTAAAATTTCAAGCAGCTCCTCTTTTGAGGAAAATGGTCCGTGCTGGAAAAATTGGGCGCAAATCAGGAGAAGGATTCTACAAATATTAACTCAAAATCTTGAGAGATTGAGAGAGTTTTAACCTCCACCTCAGATTTTTTTATTTAAATTCCGAATCACAACTAGCCAAAACCATCAAACTCTTTAAGGTGACTACAGTAATGTCAGTGTAGGGGAATATCTATGGAATTTCCAAAAGTAATTAGCATTTATTCACGAACTTCAAGTGTTGGGAAGCAAACTCTCGCCTTAAATGTTTTCTTATCATATGCAAAATCAAATCCCGGAACTAGAATCCTAATTGTTGATTTTTCGTTAACAGAAAAATTACGGTATAGTCTTTCAAAGTATGGCAAGTCACATTTCAGTAGTTCAGAGTTCATTACAGAAATTTCAGATGATATTCTCGTAAATGAATCTCTACTATTGCATGAAGAAGAACAACAAGGCTCTTTTGTTAGAGTACTGCCATCTGCAGGTTGTCAGATAAATGAAAGTGGCTTACCAGGAAAGATTAGACATCGAGTGAACTCTTTATTTTTTAAAGACATCATAGATATATTAATATTTATCATCCCAACAACATTAGAAGAAAATTCGATTACAATGGCAACCTTACTGGAAAGTGAAATGGTCTGGTTTATCTCAACAGATAAGCACCCCTCTATTAGCTTAACTAGGTCCTCAATCCAAAACTTCTTTCACTTTCTTACCGTTCCAACATTATTAATCGTAAACATGGTAAATCCTCCCATGATATTAGAAAAGATCGATGTATTTTTGAAAAAGCTCGAGAATAAAGTACGTGGGCCTATCTTTTATGTAATCCCTTGGATTCAGGATATTCATAATTTTACAGACCAAGGAGTGTTTGGATTAGAGAATCCACTCTCTCGAGTGAATAATATATTTTATGATTTCATTAGGAAGTTAACTAATGCGGTCGAAATCCGAAATCTGGGTTTATTGGACCCTAAATCAGTAATTTCTCCTCAAGCATTGTTTATGACTGATAGGTACTCTGGAACAACAATGTATTATCACTTTTTTGGCAAAGCTGAGGATGAGATGAAGAACCCTGCCTTGATTACGGCTGCCTTGAGTAGTATTGCTCATATGATTTCTGAAACGGCTGGTAGACGGGGAGATTTATTAGGAATAGATAATGGAAATTCCTATATTGATTTCCAGTATGGAAAGAATATAATAGGGATTCTTTATAGTACTAAAGAAGACGAGACTCTTTCAAACTTATTACTGAACTTTACTAATCGCTTTGAGACCGAATTTAAGAAAGCATTAATTGATTTTAATGAAACTGGACAAATCGGGGGATTTGCAGACGCAAAAAACTTGGTGGATTCTGTCTTTGAGGATTGGATCTTTGAAATAAACACAGTGAATTCTCAATTACGAGAAAATATACTGAATTTTCGTGAAAATAGCGACCAACTCAGAATAGATCCAGAGGAAACTTTTCAAAACTATGTTACAGAAAATATTGCAGATGTATCCATTCATCATCTACTTTATTACGAATTTACCACCTCTCATAACCAGAGACATGAATTCCTCTTGAATTTGGGAATAAATCCTAGATCTAACAAACTTGCTATAGAAGAAGAAACAGGAAGATCTCTTTGTTCTTGTACAGAACCTCCAAAATATGTACAAATACAAGGTTTTGATGCTCTGGGTTTACTTGACCTTCCTGAGAAGCTACGTCCAACAGCTAGAGCACTTTTTGCATCAAAAACTCTTACCCCCGAATCAGCGTCAAAATTCACTTTTCGTGATCAAAACGTTGAGTTAGAGGTGCTGGAAGAATTAACTAGAAGAGGATATGTACGTAAAGTCACTCCGAACATTGAATAAGAAGGGAAAGCGTATTTTTTTCACTTCTGAAGCTCAAGAGGGTACTTTATGCAAGTGGCATCAGAGGATATATATGTGCTAGAAGAAAGAAGTGTCTAAACTGATTTAATACAATCATACTTTCTGAAACGTGTTTAAATAAGGTGAAAAATGAGTTGGAAAGACAACACTCGGATTACGCTAGCGTGAAAGTTGAAGACATGCTTAGAGAGCGTCGCGTTGTGCCTCCGCAGGACTACGAAAAAATTATTAAAAATAAGAGTTTGGTTCAAGAAATTCTAAGGAGAATTCGTGGGAGTGAAGTGAGTAAACCAGAGCTCGATTCCACCATCAAGTGGCTTGAGAAAGTATCAAAATACGTCCCTATCGCTTCAGATAAGCAATTAGAAGAATTAGTCAAGGTTATGGTTATACTAAGCAAGGAAAGGGCTAAGCTAAATGAACTCTATGATAAGCCTGGGCTTGATCTGATGAAACGTGTTCGTGAAGGAATGATTCGCTATATGGTTGTATTAAGTGAACTCAGAGCTGAACGAAACGAGTATTTAGAATATTGGTTCACTGATGAATATTGGATCAGTGAATGGAGTAGAGTACTCCTTGATTTAGCACCTGATAATAATATGATAAAATATGGATTTGATGATATCAAGGCAAGAGACTTTTTATTTCTTTTAGAATTAGAACTAGCCACTGCTGATGATGCTTCTAGAGTGGAGAAGCCTATGATTCGTTTGCAACCAATTGAAAACAAGGATGCGTTTTTGATTATCCCAACCGAAGTTGCAGCGGAAGATTATAGAATATATGTTGATCGAATATTTAAAGGAGAAATTACTTTCACACAATGGGTAAGTGACACCTGTATCACATTAAAAATCCCTAGTTAAAGTTTAATAAGATAAAAGGTGAAATAAATGAGTGATGATGTTCGTTTATGGAAAATTGTTTTGGCAGGCGATGGAGCTGTAGGAAAGACATCTCTTCGCAAACGATACTTAGGTCAAGGATTTGAGACTGACTATTTGAGCACAATGGGAGCAGATTTTGCCCTTCATGATACATCCATCGGTGAAACCCAAATTAGATGGCAAATCTGGGATTTAGCAGGCCAACCACTATTCAAAGATGTCGTACAGGCTTACTATACCAAAATCTTCGGTGGAATTGTAGTTTATGATGTAACACGCCGTCAAACATTCGATAATGTAGAAAAATGGCTCAATGACATGTGGAAAAACTGTGGACGGGAAAAGAATGTTCCAGTTGTCCTTCTGGCGAATAAATTAGACTTACGTGAAGAAGGTGCAGAAACAGTTTCAACAGATGAAGGAAAGAAGCTAGCAGAGAGACTTGGTGTTCCATTTATTGAAACTAGCGCAAAATCTGGAGAAGGAGTCGAAACAGCCTTCGAAAAACTAGGCAATAATATCTTGGAATATACTAGCTAAAAATCTCAATATTCTCTTAGCTCGGTCTAAATCTCAACCTGGTTCCTATATGAAAGTCTGAAAACAATGTTTCTAGACTGATCAGGTGTTTCTCCATGTTCTTTATCTAATAATTTCATTTTTTGGAGTTCATTCAGGTATTGACTGGTTGTACTCCTACTTCGACCGATTTTATCGGCAACTTCCTGTGTTGTTAATGGCCGAGGGGCTTCAGCAAGAAGAACATTGTATGCTCTTCTCAACATTGGAAACTCCGAAAGAGTGTCATAGGCTCGTTTCATCATATCATCCTTGTTATCAAAATTGACCTGTGGGGTTGGCCTCGGATTTTTTGGGTCAGAAAATGTCACAGTTGGAAGTTCTTTACCTGTAGATCCTTCTAAAAGAGATAATCTTTGATCTATAGCACTTATTTGATCACATACTAGATTAAGTGAAGTCACTAATGGGTCTAGCTTTTCCCCTAATTTCTTCTCAAGAAGAAGACTAATCTCTTCCAAGATATCAATTTTTTTTTGTGAAGGATTCAAAAGATAAATCTCCTATGACGGCTTTGAAATTGATCAAATAAAAGCATTGAGCTTCCGGAACTGAGGAAATTATCCACCTATGAAAGCTATTTGGATATTTAAACAAATTCTATACCTCCTTGGCTTCAGATGTGAAAAGTTGTCTACTACTGTTAGAGAACTTCAGATACAAATATGGTTCACCCAACATGAATAATCCATCGATACTACACTTAAATAATCATATGAAGGATTATAATATCATATATTATTTTTTTGAACCATTAGGGTGATGTAATTCTTATTCTCGGTCGCTGGTGAGAATATATATTTTCAATCATCGTTGCAATAGGTGAACTCACATTTTTATTTAAAAATACAGTATATATTTGAGAAGAGATTGAAAGCAAAAGGTTTTAAGGAATGATTAGTAGATTGGATAATGATTAACAATGTCCCAAGGTGCAGGTTATTTATCACATCAAGCTCTTGAAAAAGTAATAGAATCCGTCGGGAAACATAAGGGAGTGTATGGAGCAGTATTGAGTGATACTGATGGATTACCATTACAATCAAGTCTTCCTGGTGAAGATACAGAGAGAGTTTCGGCACATGTTGCTTCACTTGTAGGGAAAGTAAAATATATATCCAAAGAAATCTCCCAGGAGATTGCTCGAAGCATACGACTTGAATTAGAAGTTGGTGACGTCGAGATAATACCTGATTATGATTCTGAAATTATCATTATAGCATTAGTAAAACGAGAGAGTAGTCAAATGACACTCACCTCAAAAGATAAGTAAAAATAGGTGATTGAAAAATGTCTGGTGAAGAGTATGTCATTCCTTCAGTTTTACAAAATACAATAAAAAGACTGGCAGCAAGACGAGGCGTACGAGGTATTTTAGTTTGCGATGAAGACGGATTACCCCTACAAAGTAATTTACCACAATCTGATGCGGAACGTGTTTCAGCACATGTAGCATCCCTAGTAAAGAAAGTTCGGAGCGTTTCCGATGCTTTGAATCATGGAAAATTACAAAGTGTTTATGTTGAAATGCCTCAATCAGAGATTATTATCACCCCTGACGAAGCTGCTGGATTCACAATCGTCGTTCTAAAGGATAGATCCTATTAAACGTTGAAAATAGTCAGATTTTTTCTTTTTTCAATATTTGGTTAATTACTTTCTTAGAAATTTTTATCTAGATTCTAACTATTTCATATTGTAGAAATAATTCGAGTAGGAATATTGTATTGTGATGATCCTCTATATTCATTCTTCTTTGACTGCCACAAAACAATCCTTTTCTTAATGTTAGGAAATTGAAGATTACAAGAAGAAGTTTTCAATAGATCAATAAGGATGCTTTATTGTATGGAAAACGAGAATTCCCCTACTATGAGATACTGTGGTAATTGTGGTAAAGAATTGGTATCAAATGCTGCATTTTGTGCTTATTGTGGAGCTCCAATAACGAAAATTCAGGATTTTTCATCTCACCAAGTTGGTGCACCATATATAATTACGGAACCTGTAGAAGAGAGTCCACGACGTGCATTTTTAACAAACTTTCGTGGTGCTTTAACTGCCCCAAGAGAAGAAATGCCCCAAATTTCCTCCTCTCCAAATTTCTCTCAACCTTTTATTCTTAATCTGGTGATTGGCCTTATTACTGCTGTTGCTTTGTTGATTTTTTTTAACAAATTCGATATGCAATTCACCGAATCGTTCGTTGATTCGATTCCTTTAGGTCTGGGAGCTGAAGATGCTTCTCTAGAAGAATTCAAAGGTTTTTATCAGTATTTGTTACCCATATCCTCAATTTTCGCAATTTTGTTAAATTGGTTCCTAATGAGTGCCATTTTATGGATTTTGCATGTGATTTTTGCCTCAGATCTCACCTCAGATATGCGTAAATTCAAAAAAATGGCTACGATTGTGGGATGGGCACAAATTCCCTTGATTTTTACCCAAAGTATTGCAGGATTGTTTTATTTATTCTCTCCAGGAGGAGAGGTTGTTTATAATTCCCTTTGGGAAAGAGAAATCATAACTAGCCTCTCATTCGATGTATTCTCTCCTATCATTATGATCGTAGCCATTATATGGAGTGTAGCGATGATATATTATGCTATCAAGTCCCTTGGATCAGTAAAATCTAATCCACTGATAATTTGTGTGATTTATGGGATTTTGTACTTTATCCTTTTTCCAACGGTTATTTAGGAAAAAGGCCCCTTACTATTGAGCTTTTCGAGATTTATAATGAACCTTTAGTTTAAGCCAGATCATATCTCCAATGATTTGATTTTCCATTATTTCAAAGAATGGAGACTGAGTAAAAGCTTTGATTGGGGTAGGAAGAGTAAAGATGGGAGTACCTTCTCCTCCAAGAACAGGAGCAATGGCTAAGTGTATTTCATCAATTAATTCCTCTGTAAGCATATTACCATTCAATTTGCTTCCTCCTTCTAGTAATAGACTTTTAATGTTAAATTCTTTATACAAAGTCTCCATTAAGAATTTTAAATTAACTAATGGCCCTTCACCGCAGATAATTAGATTACATCCTTTTTGGATGAGTTTTTCTTTTTGAATGGTTGGACATTGAGTCGTAATAGCGATAATGGTACGGACATCTGGACGATATGTAATAACTCGCGCGTTCAGTGGAATTTTTCCCCGTGAACTCACAACGATCCGTATGGGATCCTGAATATTATACCCCTCTTCGAAAAATTCCGCCTTCACGGTTAATTTTGAATCATCTGACAATATCGTTCCACTCCCCACCATGATAGCATCACTCCTAGCTCTTAGATGGTGAACTCTCTTCCAATCTTCAGTATTAGATAGAGTAACATCTCCAGATACTGAAGCAATTCGACCATCTAGGGTGATTGCTGCAGATAATATTATTCTCGGACGTTTTTGCTGATTACTTCTGGAACACAAGATTTATCAATTCATAGACTTGATGTCCACCTAGATAAATCCGACTATTTATCAAGTTTTTTTAGTGCTAACAAAAGGTATGTTAGTAATATATTACAGAATTACAATAATTTTTTAAACTCAAAAATTTGAGAAATAATTCCTTGTCTCAATCGATATTCATATGGATTCTGACAGGGAAAGTATCCTGAAATGAAAATTTCAGTGTGGTATAGCCTAGCTATATCGGAAAACAAGTCCAGGATTGGAAGTTTTCCCCTCAATCAAAGAATGGAGGTTAATATATGACAATTGAAATCGAAGAAAATGTAGATTTACACCATCAAGCCGAGATGGAATTGGTTTGTCCCTGGTGCCACACAAACAGTATTAATACTATTGTCAATCATAGTACCTTACGTCTCAAATGCAATGAATGTGGTATGGATGCATTCGTCACCCGTATTCCACGAGACAAGAAACTATCTGACTATATATCAAGAAGACTGATTGCGTAAATATAAGGGAAAGATTACAACATTTCGGGAAGGAAGAATTAAGATCGCTTAGGAAAACATTCGGAGAGATTTTCTCCCCCTTTAGCGTCCTTAATAATCTTTACTCACCAATTGGTTCAAATAATGCATTAAAGTGACGTAAGAGACCCGGGTCGTAAGTCATTTTCAACCCTTTAATTCTATCTTTAGATTTGTACAGTTTGATAATCGAATCAGCTACATAATCAAGGTGCTCTCTTGAGTACACTCTACGTGGGATAGCCAATCTCACTAATTCTAGATCAGGATATACCCATTCTTGATATTCATTTTGATGAGCAAACATCACTGATCCCAATTCTACAGTTCTAATTCCATAATTCTCGTATAATGCGATTGTGAGTGCCCATCCTGGAAATTCTGACTGTGATATGTGAGGAAGATATCTTCGAGCATCAAGATTGACTGAGTGTCCTCCAACAGGTAATAAGATAGGAATTTTAGCTGTATCTAATCTGTTACCCAAATACTGTAATTGCTGATAGCGGTACTTCAAATAATCTTCAGAAAGTACTTCATTCAAACCTCTTGCTAAAGCCTCGAGATCTCGACCTGCTAAACCTCCATATGTTGGAAATCCTTCGGTAATAACCATCCGTTCCTTTATACGATTGTAAAGGTTAGTATCATTCAATGCAATAAATCCCCCAATGTTAACAAGACCATCCTTTTTCGCGCTCATCATGCATCCATCTGTATATGAAAACATCTTTTGTGCAATTTGTAGAGGGGAGAAATCTGAGTATCCCTTTTCTCTGAGTTTTATGAAGTAAGCATTTTCTGCAAATCGAGCGGCATCCAAGAAGAATGGAATTTTATGTTTTTTAGCAATATTTGAAACAGTTTTTATATTTTGTAAGGAAACTGGTTGTCCTCCACCTGTATTATTTGTTACTGTGACGATTATCACAGCCACATTAGAGTTTTGATTAATTAGATCCTCTAAAGCATTGGAATCCATGTTTCCCTTGAAATCGTGATAGATAGATGTATTATATGCCTCCTGAATCACTAAATCATGAGCTTTCGTTCCTATAGATTCTATATTAGCCCGTGTGGTATCGAAAAATTGATTTGACACCGCTATTTTTGTTTCATCTAAATTAAGGGCGAAACATACCAAGTTTTCAGCACTTCGTCCTTGATGAGTTGGAATGACAAACTCAAAACCAGTGATCTCTTGAACGATTGATTGAAGATGAAAGAAATTCTTACACTGAGCATACGATTCATCCCCAAGAATTAAGCCAGACCATTGATTGTCGGACATTGCTGATGTACCTGAGTCGGTTAGAAGGTCGATGTATACTTTTTCAGCTGGGATATTGAAGATATTATATCCTGCAGTTTTCAAGATATTCTTTCGCTCTTCTAATGTTGTTAGCTTAATTGGTTCAACCATTTTAATTTTGAAAGGAGGTGGAGGGAGGGTGTCATTTGCGTTAGTCATGGAATATCTTTCCTATGAAATTAATATCAGAATTAATTAGAATATTCTTCTTTGTTTTATGAATGACAAGCAGATTATGCAAAGCGAATATAAAAGTAATTGCATACAAAACTAAAGGATTTATGACTGTTCAAGGTTTCATCCCCATTTGATTATCATGCCTGAATCTTTTCCCCAATTTATACTTGCAAGTAACTCACCTGCACGAGCGCGTGTTCTTTCTCAAATTAACTTAGGATATGAAGTTATACCAAGTAAAATTGATGAATCAGTACTAATGGAGTCTCCGGAATCTTATGTATTAAACCTTTCATTTAAAAAGGCCCAAACCGTAGGTGAAAAAATTAAATCGAAAAAAAGAAGGTTTGTAGTTCTCGGATGTGATACCACCGTTATTGACCCATCAGATCAGATTATTGGAAAAGCAAGAGATAGAAAACATGCCCAGCTGATGCTAGAATCTCTTTCTGGAAAATGTCATCACGTACTCACGGGGTGTGCAATTCTTGTCTATCCGTCACAGGAGAGCCACCAGACAATAATTACTACAGAAGTTAAATTTAGACATTTATTGAAAGAAGAGATCGATTTTTATTTGAGTCAAAATGAATGGGTTGGGAAGGCAGGAGCCTACGCAATTCAGGGTATTGGAAGTTCATTGATTAAAGAAATCAAAGGTGACTATTATAATGTGGTAGGTTTACCAGTACACTGGGTATGGCAAACGCTACTAAATATTTTTGGAGAACTTTTTCTGAAGACTGTGGGAAAAAAGGATGATTGAGAGTTAGTTTGCACTCTCACGAATATGAAAGAGCGAGGTTCGCATATCTGTAAAGTTAGCAACTTTGCGAACCAAGCCAATATTAATTAGTTTTTTCAATGCGTTCCTAACCGTTCGGTCGGAATAACTACACTTTTTTTCAATATCCCCCGAGGTGAGGGGTCCGTCGCGGTTCAATATTTCGAATATCTTTTTTGCACTTGTTGGAACCGCATAAGCATCTATGGGTAAAGTTTCGGTTTTTATTTCATTTTTTATTTCTTGAGCTTCCATCAAAGTTTATTTCTCTCTTTTTTCGGTTTTGCTAGGATTTAGAAAACTGTTGTTTCTGTTGATATTGTTGGTGATAGTGTTTATAAAGTTGTCGTCATACCCACGTCATACCACCAGTATCATTCCCTCCTAAAAATTAGTGGAGTGGACCAAATGTCGTAACCTCTACTTTTGTTTGGCCGAACTCAATCGTGTTCAAGACCCCGGCCCTTCAAGCATAACTTCTCGGTCTTAGAGATGCTCTTTCCCAAGCCTATCCCGTTTTGACCTTGTTTTCTTATTCTTCTCTCCAGAAGAATCTC
>JAEOTM010000125.1 GCA_016839815.1 Candidatus Hodarchaeota archaeon | reverse complement strand
TCCGAGGATGTAAGTATTGGAGAATGGCAAGTGGTAAAAAATTAACGTTCTTATGATATTAAACCATTATATAATGAGTTTATACGAAGAAGTCCATTCACTAAGTCTGTCTTCTTTCTTGATTTACTTTTTTTTAAAAATCCAAAATAGCGCTAGTCCTCCAGTACCAAACTCCAAAAGTATAACTACCAAAATGAGTAAGAGCTCATAGTTATTTTCTAATTCCTCAGCAGGATTGTTCAAAAGAACTAATTTGACATTAATCCCATCTTTTAATGCCATTTCAGTCATATTTGAATAAAGAACTCTCGTAGTTAAATAAATCGGAGTATCTCTTGCTAAAAATTCCTTCACTTGGTCAGGACTCAAGATAATACTCATCCGATTTCCATATATCTCCGATGGTTGCCAATATAATGTGTCATTAAAAATAACTGTGAAATTTCGACTGAAAGAACCGATTACACCAGACGACATAAATTGAATATTTAGAGGAATGTCTAAAGGAGAATCGATATTATAAACTTTCACGGTTGAGTTTTTTCGCGGGGTTAAATAAGTGTTGTCAGTATTATAACAAACAAACTGAAAGTCTTCCTTCAAATCGAATGCGTAGAATGATATGTTAGTGTTAATATATTCATTTACGAGAATGTTCTGATTACTCCACGTAAAGTTCATTTTATAATGACCTGTTAGCCAAGTGTACTTGGATCCATATCGCTCCACTCCTAATTCATTTTCAGTTACTTGAAGAACATTCTGGTTACTAGATTTAACTTCCCAGGAAATTGATTTTCTTACATAGGCTAACGGTTCTATCTCGAAAAAGAAATGTAGCTTAGGCTCAGGGATGATGAAGGACGGTAAAATTCTTAAAGAAGAATTATAGATTTTTACAGGTTGAAAAACGATTTCAGGAACAAATTTGTTACCTATATAAAATATATTTGGGATTTCACCTAATATCTCAAAAACAACATCATAATCACACATAAGATAAATCCGATTAGTCATTATCGAATAGGTTTCAATTAATGTCTGGTTTTCACCATACCTAAAGGGAACTTCAAGAGAAATCGTTACGGAAAAATTTCCGCGATAATTGATGTTTGGAATTTTAAAGGTGCAAACAATACTCGATTCTTTGTTTCCCATGAAAGGAATAGTTGAATGTAAATCATTTGAACTATTAAAATATGTTACATTCCGGCTATATATCCTATTTCCAAATTTGTATGTAACTAGATAATTATATATGAAATCCGAGTGATTAATCAGTTTTTCATTAGAACTTTTTAGAAACAATATGACCGTGAAATTATCACCAGGAGATAGTCGATTTACCGCTAGATCGCTTAAAAGAACCCAATCATTGTCGTTGTTGGCATCGAAAACATAAACGTCCCCTTGTTGAATTGTGTAGGATTCGATTACGAGAAAATCATTGGTGTATTCATATAAGAGATCAATAGGAGAACTTAGAACAGCCACATAGAATGTCCAATAGCCTAGTTCAATGATGGGAACAGGAAGTCTAAAAGACACATTGACCTGTAGATTATGATTGACATCACCGTAACAAAATACTTCCGAAATAATGGGATCAAGGTATATATTATTTATATGAAGAAGAACTGAACTTGTATAATGAAGTGTGGAGATATTTAGATAATTTTTACCATAATTATCAAAAGAAGAATTGGCTACAATAGTATTATTTGGATTGGAGATAATATAGTGGAGATATAATGAATCAGGTATTGTAGACTCATTTTCAATAGAGATTGTGACAATAGGTGAGACGGCGACTGGGATGGATTTTGCGGATATACAATTTGTTATCAGTGATGATTTCGAACGGGATTTGATGTTAGGGGTGTATGGGAATATGTTTGATTACTAAAAACATCCCGAAGACCCACCATCGTAAGGAATAAAAGGAAAAAATAGCAAGGAGAAAATAGTGATAGGAAAAATAGAGGGGTTGATCTGATACCAATTATTACCGAAATCTCAAAGCGTATCCGAACGAGAAAACGCTACTATGGAGCGATCACTCTCCTGATTTTACTGGTAATTGGGATCCTCTGGTGGGATGGGATGACCCCTCTAACACCTATCATAAAAATCAATTCACTAGAGCGGGTGGATCACACAATATCACCTAATTGGCCTAATTTTGCTTGGTTTAAGGGAAAAGTAATCCATTCAAGCACTGTGAGCTTCACAATTGATGATGGAACGGAAACAATGGTTGTTATGACAAGAAATTCGCCAACTTTAGGTGTCTATGTGCTAGTATCTGGAACGTTTGATACGAATGTAATTGATGGGATTCAGATTCCTCAACTCGCACCCAGAGAAATTCACGTTATTTTATTCTTTCGAACATCTGCTGATACCTTATTTGCACTCTTTCTCGTGTTGTTTAGTGCACTGTGTACCGCAGGGTACTGGATATGGCAATGGGGTCAGAAAGGAAAGGGACCGGTAGATAAAGGGCCTATAGAATACAAAACACCCTCGAAGAATCAAAAATAATCGTCCAATAACGTACGGTTCGGAGGATCAAGGGGGTGATCTGGGATAAATCTAGCACGGGAAAGCAGGGGTAATACTACAGGAGAAGAGTGTTTCACAAAGCATTCCGCAAACAAGGTTAAGTTGGTAATTGCGTCCTCCATGGGGTCAACAGCATGAACTCCCCACTCCTCAAAAAGAATATCCCAGAATCGTGTGGTATATTTTTCGGTCTCACGAGAAACTGCTACCTGTTTAAGACAAGTCAGTATCTCAGGTAGTCCACATAGAAGAAAATCCCTTACATGATCATCGATGGAGTATCCTTCTACACGCTGACGTATAAAATGAATGGGAGCTTCCATCTTCCGTTGAATGACGAGTTCCGACAGGCCAGCGAAAACAGTAAAGGTTCTATAATGGGTTTTTGAAAGACTCTTGGTAAAATGGTAAAAATCTAAGGTAGGTATAAAAAAGTAACAATCCTCTAGTCCCACCTCCATGAATTTAAAAGCGTGATAAAGGATCCGTGCATGGAGGGGCTTAATAATTCTCGTGGGACCTTCTATGATATCTTTCTTTAGTTTGGGAAAGAAATCAGGAGAAACAATGTAAGAAAGGAGGGGAATACTGGGAATGGGTATTCTCCGCAAACTAAAAGAACCATAAGTCCCCTTAAAATTAAAATTTCCCCCTTTATCCCGAACTTTATATGTTTCTTGTTTTCTATAAAGTCGTTTCAAAATTGGATTAGTAATGGATTCCCATTCTCGAGTATGTATCTCGTGGTGGCAATATATTCTGCTTAACTCACCTTCAAGAGCAATAAATTGCCAGTATTGCTCGACTTCTTCAGCATATCTCCTTAATGTGTGAGAGTGTTTTTCTTTTCGAATATTCCTAACGCGTATATCAGACTGTTTTTTTCTTGGTTGAATCCTGATTACTTTATCTACCAACTCATCATTCTGTTTAAGTTTATTAAATTCAATATAAAAAACTGTCTGCAACCGCCTGTGATCCCTTTTCTTCTTTATAAGGCCAAATCTAAGTAATTGGTTGAGATAATCACTCTCCAGTGGAAGACTTCTCCCAGTTTCGAAAACAATTTCAGCAGCTGTCAAACCATGTCCTTTTTTAGAAATAACATCGTAGGTACGACGTAAATGTTGGGGAACAGTCAAGCTTTCACCTTCACTAGTGGCTTCAAGTTCCTCTTCATCTTTCACCTCACCGTTCCTCCGAACAGAATGTCAAAAGTTCTTTCACCTTTCTTCAATTTTTGTCTTACTTCTTTCTCCTGTGATATTTGAGCTTCTTGCCATTTTTAAACTTTTCTGTATTAGAAAACGGGCATTTTTCTCCCTTAATATGTGTTTGATCCTCTCTATACCGACTTATTTCTTATTATGAGAATGCAGTCATTTTGAACCATTAATCCACACACAAAGGATAACTTATCTCTAACTGTTTTTTAAGGACCTATAGAATAAATAACACCCCCGAAAAATCAGAAATAATTTTCCAAATACGTACGGTTCAGAAGGTCAAGAGGACGGTCTGGGGTAAATCCGTCACGGGAAAGAAGGGGCAGAACTAGAGGAGAAGACTGTTTCACAAAATGTTCCGCAAAAAGAGAGAGAGTTGTAGTGGCAGAACGGAAAACTAGATCCCCCTCCTCTCCATGATAATACATAAGATCAGAAAAACGTTTGTTTAAACCTTGAGTCTGATGATAACTTGCAATACCGATGAGACATTCCAAGATCTCTGGTAGTGCATCTAGGAAATAGAGTGTTTCATCTGCATATCCAAAAGGAGATGTAGGTTGATGGAATAAGTGAAAATTGGTACCTTGATGATTTATATTAATTCCGGTCTTATTTACGAGAATAGATACCTGTTGTGGAATTAAAGTGTTAAGATTGGCAATATCCACTGATCTTGCAAATAATAAGGGTTGAATATCATCAGGTCGTGGGGTTTCTAGAAAACGAGATAACGCTAAGAATTCTAAAGCATCATAAAGAACGCGTGCATTAAACTGATTTAATTCCTTATTAAACCAAGTATTAGCTTTTATATGATCTGCTGGAACAATATAAGCAATGAGGGGAATAGCTGGCATGGGTAGTTTCATGAGAGTAATATTGCCAGACTCACATTCGAATACTATCTTAGTTTTTTCATCCCGTATTGTGAAAGTTGTTTCCTTTTCATAGAGCTGATCAAGTAGGAGTACACAAGTTTCCAAGCTTGGACTTCGATCTGGATAGAAATGTTCGCAAATCTGCTTTCGATATTCACCTTTAATCGCATAAAATTGCCAATATCGCTCAACTTCCGTTTTATAGACCTTCAGTGTTTGTGTACTCGTATTCTTTTCCTCCTGTCTGTAGGTAAGTGATCTATAGTGACTTCAAGTTTCTCTTCATCATTCACTTCACTATTCCTCCTCCATCTGAAACTGAACAGAATGTCAAAAGTTCTTCCACCTTTCTCAAATTTTTGTCTTACTTCTTTCTCCTGTGATATATGAGTTTCTTGCCATTTTTAAACTTTTCCATATTGGAAAACGGGTATTTTACTCCTTTAATATGTGTTTAATCCTCTCTATGCCGACTTATTTCTTATTATGAAAATTCTAAGGATCGTTAAGAATTATTCCACACCACTCAAATGCTTTTAACTATCTGTTGATGATCATACTTATAAAGTAACATCCTAGAAGCTTCATCAACACTTGAAGTAAAATCTTTTTAGGTCATCATACTTGAACTTTGCAGCGAGAAGAACATTTATATATCATCAACACTTAGAAATAGTTGTTCATCAACAGTAATGATGTGTGACCCTAATGGCAGCAATTGAATCAAAAACGGATGTAAGTGAGTTACACCTTGGGGGAAAAGACGAACGACAAGCACAGGTTGCGAAATTACCGAAAAGCGCCCGCGAAATCTATCATCTCCTTCAGACAAATGGCGCTCTCAAACCCCGC
>JAEOTM010000045.1 GCA_016839815.1 Candidatus Hodarchaeota archaeon | reverse complement strand
CCGAGAAGGTATGTCTCTTAATCCTGAGGATAATACTTGATTTTTGTTCCGTTAGTTCGAGGGGGAGGTAATTAGTCATCATAAGCCTCCTACTTATTCCTAATTGCCAACACAGCAGTCAAAAGTCATTGTTACTGGATTATATCTGCATCGAAGACTTACATTCTCAGTAACTCGGTCAGGGAGGAATTGGGCAGAAGCTTCACATCCTGCTGGAGGAGGAGAAGTACAGCTAATGACAGGGGAATGTGCATATAATCTCCCCGTTTTCCACTATAATTGTTTCCTGCCCATACAAAAGGTGGGAGGTAGCGTTCAACCCGAACTTGGATTAATTCGTTTTGTAGGACGGAATAACCACTAGGTTGGGCATCTTCTAGTGTAAACTGTTGTAATTCTCGTTTTGAGGATAAAAGAGTGCATTGTAATCCTGTTAATCCATGCAGAGTGTACGGAATACGTAAGATACGACGCGTATCACAACTAATGGGATAATCAAACTCTATCCCTGCCCGTCGGAGTTGCCAGGTCAGTCGATGACGTTGTTGGGATTCATACTGCTCACGTGTAGGCCCCCAATGGGTGGATGTCAAACACTGTTCGGGATAATCGGTAACATAGAGATGGAACCCTTTATGTCCACTAAATGTGTACCGAAATTGGGATAATCCATACCAATCCTGAAGTAGATCTACAGTGTCTAACATTCGAGTTTTTAACTCCTCTAGTCCTTCTTGGGCATATAAGATATGGCCTTTCTGATCAAAATCCATCACATAGGGACCACTGAGACATAAAACAGAAGTTTCTTTAGTGGTTAAATGGGGAGCGTTCAAAAATTGTAGAACCGTGGCATACACGTGCGCTGGTACGTCTGGATGAGTTGTTATTGACCTAAAGAGTTGGTGAACAGTAGCAATCGTGGTTCGCGGGATAATCCATCTCCGTTCGAAAGATTGGTGCTTAATTTGCCGAAATTTCAGAAAGGAAAGATCATTGTTTACCTTTTTATTTTCCAATTGGGTCTGATAATATCTGGTAAAATAATCTTTTATAAGAGAGGGAGTCACCATGAAGGATAACCCCTAATATCAGGTGCTAAATCTTCTTTTTCGTCTGTTTAGCATGCAGAGACAGCGCATCGAGTGTTGAACTGACTTCATTCAAATCAATTGTGCGATCTTCCTGGATATTTTGAGGAAGAATCCGTAAACCTGTTTGAATGAGCTCTGTTCCTATACGGATAGCCTCTTCAGGAAATAAGTAGAGCGAGCTGTAAAGAGGCGACGCCTGTGTGCGAATACACACACTTGTTTGTTTTCTCGAAGGAAATATCTGAATTTGCCTTTTATCATCCATTTTATGCTGTCACCTTTCGCTTAATAGCTAGGGGGAGGATATGGACCTTCTAATGGGTCAGCGAGTCTTTGTTTACAGTATTGAATTACCATCTTTCCAGCTTCTTTCTATAATGATCCTTTCTTGTTGTATATGGTTTTCACTTATAATATCCTAAAAATTGACCGTCTCTTCCCTTTCTTTTGGATAATCATGTGATTATATAGTAGAGTAATTAATAGAGATTGATGGTAAGAATTCTCCTTCTTTGAAAGACTGTGAAAAACATGCCAACGAAAGCTATCCGTTTAAAACCCGTTTATCCCTTTTATTTCCTAGTCTTCTCAATAATTGCCACTGGTATTTTTCTATGTCCGAGACTTCAAGAATTCTATCTAGAAGATCCTCCTCGACCTAAAGCATATGATCTTCGTCCTCGTATCCCTGTTCGTCCTCCCTAATATCCGAAGATCAATGGGGAAAGGGTCAGTTCTCTCATTTTTCTTCTAAGAAGAAGAAATAGCCTCCAGGAGTCGTAAGAGGTATTTTCCTGAGTTTTCAACCATCACTTCTACTCTAGTTAATATCTGATTTCGTTATTGTTAGTATACCCCAATTGTAGTTCGGGATAAAAGATTGGTTCATTAAGCCTAAATTTTCTCTTTACACTATTGACGACCACATTTTATCAAAGAAGTGTAGTATCTAAAGTTATTTCAGAAGATAGGATAAGTGATAATGCAAATAGCATCTGATAATCACTTTTAATCCTGTTTTCTCAATCAAATTTAGAAATAGTGGGGGCAAGAATACTGGAGTTAATTGTACTATGTTGATGAGATCTACGGGGTTCTGCTTTTAAATTACTCAATTTATAGTATTTGAACACCATTTTGATTAGAAAGGCCAAAATTCATAATACTTTCAGCCATATAACATTCTGAGTCCTAGAAACATTAATAAATTTAGGAACTCGGAGGTGTACAGCGCGTCTTACTATCAGAAATCTAAAGAGGGAAACTACTTGTCACTATCAAATAATAATAATCCAAATAAACTAGAGTTAATTGAAATTTCCCTTGAGGAAATTCCCGAAGAAATTCGAACGAAAATTGACGACTCAAAGATTCGCGTTTTCACTAGCGGAGATAAGGATCAGGTTGATAAGGAGCTGGGAGAGATTATAAATAGTCTTTATGAAGAATTAGGCTTTGCAGAACAATTCTTATCTGGGAATTTCTTGATAGATGATGCTTATCTATCATCTATTGGTCCCCGTAGAATAGCTAAAGCAACTTTTTCTTTATCACCTGAAAAATTAGTAGAAAGGGCAAATGACTGGACAAATTATGTCTATGATAAATTTGTTTCACTATATTGTCAAACTTCTGATGTAGGATTTGGAGATGTTATCGATCTTACATTGATTATCTCAATCATTTTTGATAATGTCAAGATTCCAGAAGAGTTGTTATATCCCATATTACTTGTGATTTATAGAATAATGAAAAAAGAGTTGGTAAAAAAATTGTGTTATTGTGAAGAATGTGGGTCTCGCTCCCAAACAATAAACGTAATTGAGTATAGAAGGTACTGTTCAGAGTGTATAGAGGATATTACAGATGATTAGAATTTAAAACGAGAATAAACAAAAAGAGAGGTATAAACAATGTGGTACCAGTGGGCATTGATATCATGTAGAAAAAACCTAGCAATTGATGACCTTAAAAAACGGTTACCAGAGTTTCAGGATAAGATTGAAAGGTGTTTTCTTTTGCTAGGCCGTTACGATTTAGCGCTACTTGTGAAATCTAAGCGTTTTATCAATACATTTGATAAGATTTTGGATTTTTTCACTGAATTTATGATTGAACTTAAAGATATTAGCTATATCCCCAGTTTCCTAGAATGTGAAAAAGAAAATTTGAGTGAAATTGATCCAAATGTTGTTGGTTTATTTTTATTGCGAACCAAAGAACCTCAAAATGTAATTTCCTCCTATTGCGATTTCCTCATCAAAGAGGATTATCTACAATCGTATAAAGTTTTCACTACATTCCTTTCTCCTGAAGTAATTCTTTTAATTGAAGCTTCAGATCCAGAAAAATTACTTAAAACAAAGTACAAGTTATCTAATAGACTAAGCTGTGATATTTCTGTCCATTCTGGTATAGATATATTCTGGGAAAATCGATCTCATGGAAAATTTGACGCAGATGTTCTTATTAAAGTTGATTCCACTTTTGGTGACACAAAAAAATTAAAAGAAGATATTATTGCATATTTGGGTTCAAAAAAATCAGAACCGTCATTTAAGGAACAAGAAATCATTGAATTCCCAATTTTCTTAAGGATTGGTTGGTATGATTATATCATTCGACTTCCTTATAGTACTACATTGGATTTAGTTGAGTTTGCGAATATTCTACGTAGTAAATCCGGAATTTTATCCACATCTACAATCCAATACACCCGATATTCCTAATTTAAGACTGTGAGATATTCTTATGACCTTCTTAAAATCCAACTTAGAAAGATGTATATTTAGATACTATTCTAGTGAACTTCATGACCTATATGTCAGGATGGAACAGTTCAAAAGACATTTAGAGGGAATCAATACTATTTATGCCGATTCAAGTGGAGATGATAACCCTCTGAGAACAAATCAGGTTCCCGATGTAAACCACTGGCTCTATAGAGCACTCTTCAAATTATTGCGGTTGGAATTCTCATTTAAACCCTCTCTGTCTAACCGTGAGATGTTAGATAACCCAAGAATTATAGAAAATTTACGAGTAGCAATTTTAGGGGAAGATGAGGAATACAATAAAGATTATGTAGAGGAAAGGTTGAATTTCATTATTCGGGAAATCTATGATTTGAAACATAATTCTTGGGTCTTAATTCCAGGGGTTAAGAGTTTCTTATCCGAATTTAAAGTTTCTTTTGATTGGCTTTCTCAAGCAATTTCGCAAAGAATACTTAGTACTCAGATAGTTGAAGGTACTCGTCTTCACTCTTTTCAAATTGAACCTATTGCTGGATATGATAAGCTTCACTCTTCGACTGAATCTCTCCTAATTTTCTATCTTAATGCCTTTAAATCTTCAGAAATTCGGAATACGTCTTACAAAGCCCCCCTAACTTTTTTTCAACATGGAGATTATTCGATTGTAAAAAGTTGGCCAATTTTTTCAATTCCAATTACTCATATCGTCAAACCTCAGTATTGGGTATCACTAGCGCATGAAATTGGACATTACGTTTTTTCTGTACGCTTTGAAAGTTCTCTAAATGAACTAATTATTGAGGTAAAGGATACTTTATCTCTTCCTTCGCAATGGGCAGATAATATGATTGATTTTGAGGCATGGATTAAAGAGATCTTCTCTGATATTATTGGGTTGAAAATTGGAGGTTTAGGTTTCCTTCTAGCCATGATTCATAGATTTATTCCCTCCATTTATCCTTTAGGGAAGTCTTCACTAGCGTTAAAACCCCAAATTCTCTCCAGCTTAAAATATGGAGCCAAGATTTTCGAAAGTGATTCATCGACGAAGTATCCACCAATTCAGTTAAGAATATTTAATTTAATTAGAATTTTTAAACGAGATACCTGGCCATACATTCAAGCGAACAATGAGATTTCTTCGGGTTTCAAGGATCGCATTGGTAGTATCTTGGATACAACTGCTTTTGACGAAGTTCTGGATGAATGTTATGATTCAATTAGGGAGGAAATTATTTCAACCAAAGAAGATACTATCTGGAAGATTAGGGCTAATCGATGGTTAAATATCCGTTTATCTCATCATGAAATCCTTATTAGCATAGTTAGTCGAATATCAGATAATCTATGGACTGGTTTTTCAGATTTGAAACTTTTAGGAGGTGAGGAAGAGACCATCAAATTTCAAGGCCTGAAAGAGCTAATTGAACCGTTTGATTATTCACAATACGAAGTTATATTTAATCTTCT
>JAEOTM010000015.1 GCA_016839815.1 Candidatus Hodarchaeota archaeon | reverse complement strand
TTACGCTGCTGTATGAATTTGGATAAAAACCTAGGAATTATCTTTCAACCCTTCAGTTTTGCCTATATTCGTCAAGTCATTCCCAAGGAAGTGTTGGATGAGTTCTTTAAACTCCGCTTATTAGAGTGGGTGATTCTCCCAAATCCACTTCCATTTGTAATGGTACGCAGTTTTGTGTGTCCATTCCTAATGTTGCATTGGAACTCTCAGATTAAAGACCTGTTTCAACAGAATCTCGGCTGTTTGACTGATTCTGAGTCCCACTCGCTTCAACTCTTCCTTGTCCACACCCTACATACCCTTACAACGATATATTACGATAATTTGAGAGAAATAGGTGAAAAAGATACGACCTTGGCATTCCACGTGAATTTTTTAGTCCCCACCTTAATGCAAGTCTGGGAACGGGTGGCGTATGACTATCCTGATCTCTTTGAAGAAGATTCCAAGGAAGATTATGTAATGGCATTTTATGAATTTATCCAGAACCCTCCGAAGAAGAATACCATGTATCGAGCGACGTGTAAAATATGGCCCGTCCGTCCTGAAATATGTCGAGTATTTCCCCTACACAGGCAACTGCTTCTAAAGACGGGTGAGGAAGACTACCAAGATGAAAAGGTACTATTAGAGAAGGGACTCTGCCCTCCACACGCGTTTGAGAAGGGAGGAGCAAAGACCGCGGAATATTATTTCAGACAACAACGGATCACCAATGCAGAAGAAGTTGCTCTTGCCAAGATCAAGGCAACTGTCCAGCAATGTGAGGAATTATTGAAGGACTCTTCCTTTGGAGATCTTGCAGCCTTCCATATTGAGTTGGTACGAAAGTTGTATTATTCCACGGACTACCTCCCGCCACCTGAGAAATTTTACCAACGTCTTCAAACCGACCTCAATGAGTTTTTCCAAGATTTTAGTGAGAAGAGTCTTAATCCTGCCAACACTAACGGTGTGTAGATATAATATTCAGCGTATCAACGTCTTATAATTTTCGTTTTGTGGATCTGAAAGAGATAATTGGAATAAATCGCGCGGAAATGATGCTTTTGCTTCTTTGAAGCGTCTTCAGTTAGAATCTTCGATGCAATTTTCTTGAATAACTTATGGATGTGACTTTGTTTCGTGATACCTCTATAATAATAATCCAACGAATAAGCAATCATATAGAAATTCTCCAAACAATCCAAATCTAGCTCTTCTAGATCATCCCAGTTATAAATCCCACTAAAAACAAGGAGAACTATTTTAGCCAGTAAAACCATTTCTTTTTCCTTTACTTTGGTAAATAGGGAGATATCATTCTTCATCAGATCGACAAGATAGGCAATAGAATATTTTTTGAGATATTCTCCTGGACGAAATGCTAAAAAGAGCAATTCTCCAGCGACCATGTCTACAATATTTTCTTGTAACTCAGGAATAAAAGCAGCATCGAGGGCTATATAACTCCTGAAGGGGCCGTCAGGAGAGCATGGGATGAACGTCTTTTCTTCAAGAGTTTTCTTTTCTTGATTAAATTCAATGTACTTTATTTTTATGAATAAATCATCTGTAACATATGAATTATGTGCTAGCGCGTTACGAGGATACCGTTTCATGTTCGTAAATATTCTCAGATATTCTTTGAGTACTCCGCCCTTAATTGTTGCTAAAGACTCAAGGTAATCATCTAGATGTCTAGCTTGAGGGTCAAAATATTTGGTAATAATCCATCTAAAAGTTGACAGAAGGGCAGAATAACCTAGCAAATAACCAATTTTCTCGAATACAAAGAAATAATAATTTTGTTTTACTCCTGGTAGTTTGTTAACCAGCCCATAAAATTGAATTGATTCCTTCAGAGCTTGGACGAGAAACTTCGTATATAATGGAATTTCACTATCGGTCTTGGGGCGAAATTTAATGTCAAAATCGAGTTTAAGCACTTTTTCTCTTATGAATTTACCCAGTGGACTGATGTTAACAATCTTAGAAAGATCATTCGTTGAAAATTGTGTTTTCATTGTTTGAAATGGGTCATCTTTAAAACTTTGAAGAAAGTTGCATTCAGGTTGTATGAAAATGAGCGTCCAGAGTAATTGATTTTGGTGAATTACAATCTGATAAAAATCTTGGAAACTTATTTTAAATTCAGGATCTTTGTCAAAATCAGAGAAGAACAATATTTGAGGCAGGCGCGGGTTAACTACATATTGATGTCTGATAAACGAGCTGCGAAGCTGAGGATTCATGTAATCATTCAAAGAAAGAGTGTTAGGGAAAAAGTTCGCGATTTCTTCAAGTATCTCTTCGTATGAAGCTTTTTTATTCATCAAGATCCGCTGACTGATTAGAAATGGCTTATAAAGGTGTCCAAATAGTAGATCATGGTCACGACAAAAAGCGTCTACAAGCAGGGGCCATTTAAGGTATTTATTAGTGTTGACTGTCTGATAAGGACTTTTATTGAATAGAGGGTCATTCATCGGGAACAAACAAGAATGCCATTCGGATAACCACGTTTCTGTTCTACGTTTCCTGTAATCCTCGATTATCGAGCTATATCCATGTTGCTTCAAAGCGTTTATGAATTCTTTTGCTAATTTCTCGAGGTAGTTGATTTGTGAAAAAGCCTGTTTAACTGGGGGAAAGCTGAATATGTCGTGATTACTATTAACCATATTCTGCAGAGTTACTTCCATTTCCTTTTTTTGTTCCAAGGCAAACGCTGCAAAAACCCGATCGTGTGGACCTAGAAAGCTAATTGGGCGTTCTTGTTCAGGAATCAAGAAGTAACTATAAGCATGCCTCCTGTTTTCATTTTCGATAAGCTTGTTCTGATAGTCTGTGAGATTTTGATTGATGTACTTTCTCGTGGTTTCAGGCAAGGCATGCAAAGCTATCACTTCTTTCGTTCTAATTTTTCTATTAGAGAATTAACTCTGAATTTCTGATAATGAAAACTACATACTCTATTCCCTTTATATGTTTCAACAGGTTCTCTTTGCTTCTTAGATTCCTTGGTTTCTAAAAGATGAAGTACTTCAATCATTCACTCTCAGAAATGAAAATCCATCTTTATCAGAGTAATTCCAGTATTCGGTTTTGACTACGGTGGCCCTATAGTGAGTACCGATAGCTCCACGATCTGCTTTTCTTCTCTTACTAAAAATTCTTTTTATTTTTTGAATATCTGCTATTGAAAAATCTTCATTCGAATATATCGCTCTAATTGATTGAGCGGTTTGTACGTAATTCATTCTCTCAACATCTGTCAATTTCAGTTTGGAAGAACAGGGGGAAATTTTTTTGTGATTGTAACCTAATACACACAAGTAAGGTGTCACAGGTAGAATTACGAATCTCACATGTTTATCAATAGCGAAGAGGTTGACTGGGTGATCTGATGTGTAAAGTTTTTCAGTAGTACTCTTCAGAGTATAGGCATTCCAGTTATTCAAACCTTGAAATAATTCTTTTCCCGCCCTTCTCATAAGTTTAAATGGTACAGGTGAAATTTCTTCAGCAAAAAACGCTTTAAGTGCACGACGAACGGCTATTATCCTTTCTTGCTCAGTTGTGTTCTCATAGGATTTGTTTCGAAAATGATAAACAAATAACACATAAATTAGGTTGAATATCTCTTGTCGATCTAAAGTAACTCCTCTTTTAATTTTTTTAATTAAATTGGGGTAGTCTCCTTCAACAGTGAGAGAAAAGTCTTCTTCGGCCTCTTTCGGAGTATTTTTAGAATAAAAATACTTGGAGGCACATTGACTTTTGACGGGGACTGGAAGATGGTTGATACCGTCATACATAACAATATGAGTGTAATCAGGAGGTTGAGCAAATTCTCGGAGATAACTAATTGGGAGATAATGTTGCCGTTTATATGCAGGAATGTTGATCACCCTCTTGACTCTAGCAATTACCCTTTCTAGAATTTTCTCCTTTATAAGTCTGCTTTTAAGTATCGAATGATAATTGATAAATATTCTTCAGGTAAAAGTTCCCCTGTGTTTAATAAACCTGTTCAAAAGACAAATACTTCATGGAGTTAGTGGTGGGATCTTCAATACGTGTTTCATATCCTAGCTGAGTTAAAACAAGATTCAAGAAGGGTTCAAAGAAACAATCACTCATTTCCTGACACAATCCACACGCCTGGCAATCAAAAAAATAGGTAGTCTCCTCACGAGCAATATAGCTCCCATCTAACCAGTCGAGAATTTTGTCTACTATATATGATAGATCCTGTTGATGAGAATACGCCTCAATCAACTGGTTATGATATTTCTGCAAGAGTCGGGAAGCAACTACTGACCCCAAGCTACTGAAATCTTGCGGAGAATCATCTTCTGTAAGCAAATGCTCATCGTGTAGTAATCGTAGAAGTCCCACTCGTCTATTCAGAATCTTAAGGCGGTGTTGCACAAGAACCTGGAACTCATCAAACATCCGTAAATCGAGTACCAACTCCCGTTGCC
>JAEOTM010000124.1 GCA_016839815.1 Candidatus Hodarchaeota archaeon | reverse complement strand
GGATTTTTTGAAAGTCTATCCATTCATTTTCGTTATTACCACACCAGATAACTATCGAAGGATGATTTCTTAACCTTTGGATGATTGCTTGAGTCTCTAGTTCAACCTCGGTTAGATATTCCTCGGTTTCAGGATAAATATCACAAGCAAATTGAAAATCATGCCAAATCATTATTCCTAGTTTATCACACAGATTATAGAACACATCTCGTTCAACTACTCCTCCACCCCAGATCCTCAGCATATTAAAATTCGCATTCCTTGCCATTTGAACTAGATGGGAGTATATGTGATCATTATTAGTCCAGTTGCACAATGAATCGGTAGGAACCCAATTCGCTCCTTTTGCATAGATATTTTGATTATTAATTTCAAATGTGAAGTGACTGTCATTTTCGTCTTCTAGAATCAATTTAACGGTTCTAATTCCAAACAACAGTTCTTTGCTTAATTCTATATCCTTAATCATCATTTTCAAGTGATATAAAGGCTGTCGGCCAAATCCATGTGGCCACCATAACTTGGGATTGTCAATCTTTACCTCTTTTTCATACTTATTTCTCCCCTTCCTGATATTACTCTTTATATCATTATAATAACAAATTTTACTGTTATCTGGATCAATAATTTGTAATGAGATAGTTTTTTCTTCATTTAATTCACTTTCTATCTCCCACTCCAAAATTTGCATACCAAAGGTGTCAGAAATTCTCTTTGTATAAGTGAAAATATCTGTGATCTCAAGTTTTTCCTTTCGTATTAAGACAACACTTCCTATACCCTTTGTGAGTGATCTAGGTGAGAAATCCCAACCAAAATTATAAGTTGGTTTCCTATAAAGAACTCGTTCATTAAGTATCTTAGAAACATCATTATCCAGATGTTCAGGAAGGGGAGGATAGATAATAAGAAAAATGAGGTTTTTTCCCTCTCTCAGATTTTTTGCAGGGAGGTCGACCTCAATAATCATGTGAGCATTCTTTGTATGTTTGATCAAATGTCCATTTAAATAAATATCACACACGGTATCTATGTGGTCAAACACTAGCCCGTTTCTTGCATCAGCGTGTTCAATGACTATTTCTGCTACTAAAACTAACAGCTGATTCTCATACTTTTGAAATTTTTTCATATTTTGTTCATAGTAAGGATTTAATCCATCTATTCTTGCAATATTCGATTGTAAGGTTCCTGGAACAATAAATTCTTTCATTTCTAATGGTATGGAAGAAATTTCGTTATATTTTGTCATTAAACTTAAAATATCTTCTCTCTGTGTCAGATCTACAACACAAAAAAGCCAATCTGAAAGAATTACACTGTTCTGCATAACTAATTTGCAAATTGCTTATTAATTATTAATTTACTGGTTTGTACGTTAATAATTGATGATTTAACATCAATAATACTATTGAGCGTATATTAATGACATCATCCAAAGGATCAACCTCAAAAAAAGCAAATAAAATGGAGAAGAAATCTCTTCACGTAACTAAAGAGGAATTCTATAAATTAAAACCAATTCAAAGCACATTCATAACCGTTTTAAAAGAAAAAGATGATCAAATATTGCTTGAAGTTGATATTTCAAAATTTAAAAAGAAATCATTGAGAAGAAGACTACTTCCATCACCAAACTATAAAAAGATACAATTGGATAAACTAGGTAAATTTACTTTCGAATTATGCGATGGAAATAATACAGTTAAGCAAATAATTAAGAAATTTCAAGAGGAATATAAATTAACGTTCACCGAGACTGAAACAGCAGTCACAAAATACCTTACACTTCTCAATATGAGACATCTTATTGGATGGCAAATTCCCCAGGAAATGGTTGAAAAGTCAGATTTAAAAGGTAAAACAGTTGAAGAGGTCTCTATGGAATAAAAAAATCACTATTTAATTATTCCTAACTGCTAAGCTAAACATTTTCTCAATTATTTGCACAATATTCTTATTTGTTGATGATTGACGTTTGTACTTGAATATTAAACAGTATATATCATTTTTTTCTTCATTTTGCCAAAAATATCCTTGAAATACGGATTTTGATTTAAGTGGGAAAGTGCTTTTCTGTTCCTTATTATTGTAGTTCCATACTATATCTTTTTTCTTGCTGAGTGTTTTCTTGCTAAAGTCCTCTTCAATTGGTTTAAACCCTGAAGGGATACCTGGAAGAGTTTTAGGATAATAATTCAGGAACCAAGCTGGTAATTCATCGATTGAATTGATTTTTTGGTTGGCCAACCCTATTCTGTAACAGTAAATATCAAGAATTTCATATCGAAGTTGAAAAAATGATAACCCGACTAAAAAAGCTTGTTTAATCAAATACATTGATCGTGGGGTAAAAATGGTAAGATTTGGTGCAACCCACTTACTTTCGTAATCTACTGGATGACATTTAACCGTTTCTAAGACTTGCATAATATCTGTTTTAATTTTATGGGCTTCATCACTTGAAAATTGACTTTGCATTATGATTAACCTGTGTAGAACATTGCAATACCATGCTACAATATAACCATGAAGTGACATATCTTCTGATGTCCAGTACAGGGTTTTTCCTTTGTGTGTGGAGACTTCAATCCCGCTGTCGGTTCGTTTCTTAATTCGTTTCTGTTCTTTTTGAATAGTATTGAAATAGTCACCAATAACAACATCTAAATCTGGAGCTTTCCCCTTCTCGACCTCTACCCATCGAAATTCGAGGAGTTTTTTCTTTGTGGTCCGAAAGCCAAAATAGCCAGTTTTTTCTTTACCTTTCTTCTTGGGTGGTTTCGTTGCAAATACTATTTCCCATTCATCAGGAACTTTTAAGACTATATCCTGCCAACCAATGGTTTTAAAGTCCATATTAAGATCCAGTCCTAGAATGATGATGAAGATAGCTAACTATCGGAAGATGTAATAGAGGTTTATTAGGATTGTTAAATAACGTTGCTTTATTTGTGGAGCCAGAAAAAGTCAGTTTACAAACGATTGACATTCCAAAGATTAAAGAAACCGAGATTCTCGTAAAAACTGGATATTGTGGTCTCTGTGGGACGGATATTCATCTATTTGATGGAAAAGTCCCATTTGCAAAGTACCCATTAGTACCAGGTCATGAATTTTCAGGAGAGATAGTGAAAGTTGGTTCTAAGCTAAGAAATGACTTACAAATCGGAGATCGAGTAGCCATCAACCCAAATTTATCCTGTAATGATCTACAAAGGGATTCTTGTTACTATTGTGAAAAAAATCGAAATCATTTTTGTCAATCTTGGGAAGCCATTGGTGTTACACGAAATGGAGCATTTGCGGAGTATGTGATATGTCCAAGTACAGTAGCGTATAAGATACCGGAAAATGTCTCCTTAAAATCGGCTGCATTCATGGAACCGCTCGCTTGTTGTTTACATGGTTTGAATAAGATCGATATTACTGAATCTGATGTAATCTATATTATCGGGGGAGGGCCGATCGGCTTATTGATGCTTTCTGTTATCAAGGCAACCACACAATGTAAGACGCTAGTAAGTGAACCTGTAAAATCCAGGAGAAAATTGGCGGAAAAAATCGGAGCAGATATTATTTTAGACCCATTTGAGGAGGATGTGTTCCCAACTCTTAAAACTGAAACTCAAGGTCAGGGAGTAGATGTTGCAATAGAATGTGTAGGTTCAAAGCTCACAGCAAAGCAAGCAATTGATAGCCTCAACAAAGGAGGAAAAGCACTTATTTTTGGGGTGGCTGATCCACTGTCAACTATTAATTTAGATATTCACAGATTATATGCAAACGAAATTTCCTTATTTGGATCCTTTACTAATCCCGACACAAATCTAATGGCTTTAAATTTACTATCTGATCAAACAATAACACCTACTTCATTGATTTCCCATGAATTCCAACTTACGAGTATCGAAAAAGCAATTTCTCTAGCAAAAAGTCAGCTAGATGATGTGAATAAGGTTTTAATAAAACCGTAAAATCCTCATAGGAAACAAGATACTCCAAAAGTACTTTAACCAGCTAATTTAGGTTAAAGTAAACTTCTTGAATAATCCAAGGAATAAATATTTATGTCCGAAAACACTATTCAATGCCCATGTGGCAAATCAATTAATGGCTATTCGGATTACTCCCTTCTCTATTTGAAAAAAGATTCTGATGAAGGTGGAGAAATCGATATCATTTGTAAAAATGATTATTGCTACTTAAGAGAATTAGGGTATTTGAAATTTCGTATTGATACGAATAGGAAAATTATTTTGGAAAAAGGTAAATTCTATGCGCCATATGTGACGTGGAATGCAACTAGAATGAACGAAGAAAAGACAGTCGAGATCCTTAGAAAGCACCTTATTGATATAACAGAGAAACTCGTTCAATGGGAGAAGGTTATGAAAGGAATAGAGATGGACGAGGAAAGATCAAGTTCTGAGGAGGTAATAGCATGAGCCTAGATCTCCCCGAACCAGAGTTTTCACTCTCCGAAGTATTATATCTCTCATATTCAAATATTAGAAGACGATTTTTCCGATCTGTTATCACAGCATTAGGCATTATACTTGGTATCGCCTTCATGGCTGCACTCTTAACAAATTCACTTATCTTAGATTGGTTACAGACAGAAAAGGGTGTAGAAGCATATCAGTATTGGTTAGTTGGGATTTCATTAATAGTTGCGTTTGGGGGAATAACTAATTCCATGTTAATGGCCGTTAACGAAAGAGTAAAGGAAATTGGAGTTTACAAATGCATTGGAGGATTAGATACTCATATCGTCCGCTTATTCATTGTGGAAGCATTACTTCTGGGAGTTTTAGGTGGATTTTTTGGAGGAATCATTGGTATTGGAATGGGAATTGGAATAAATCTGAATAGAGCATCACTAGATGAGTTAATTGTCCTCTTAGAAGCAAATATTACTTCTATAATCTTGTTACTCCTAGCTTGTCTAATAATAGCTATCGTATTAACTTCTCTAGCAACGTATATTCCTGCTCGGAGAGCTTCTAAACTATCACCAGCTGAAGCTTTAAGGTATGAAAACTAATATGGTGGTTGAAATATGAGTTTAGAAGAATATGTTGTTGAAATAGATGATGTTTATAAACAATATCAATTAGGAAAGGTTATCATTCATGCACTTCAAGGGATTTCCTTCAAAATTAAACGAGAAGAATATGTCTCCATTATGGGCCCTTCAGGATCAGGTAAAAGTACAATATTCAATGCTATAGGGGGATTAGATACAGTTACTAGTGGAGAAATATATATCGATCAGGTCGATATATCAGAACTAGATGCATACGAATTAGCATGGTTACGGAATAGGAAGATAGGGTATATTTTTCAGACCTTTAACTTACTACTTGCCTTTTCTGCTCAAGAGAATGTTGAAATCCCAATGGTATTTGCTGGAGTCCCACGAGAGGATCGAAAGAAGAGATCAAAGGAGATATTAAAATTAGTAGGGCTTGAAGATCGAGCTAAGAATAAACCAGGACAATTATCGGGAGGACAACAACAAAGAGTTGCCATAGCTAGAGCTTTAGCTAATGATCCCGCAATCATACTAGCAGATGAACCTACAGCAAACCTTGACCTTGCCACGGGATTAGAAATCATTGGACTGCTCAGAAATCTCAACGAAGAACAAGGAACAACTATCGTCTCTGCTACTCATGATCTGAAAATGATTAGTATTAGTGACAGAATTATCTGGATTCGTGATGGAAGAGTAGATAGAATTGAAGATAGAGCGGATATACAAGTGGATGCGATGACCTGAAGGAGTGAAGAACATGACAGAGAACATTACAATACAGATGGAAAATGTTGTAAAGACGTACCAAATGGGAACTCAAGAAGTCAAGGCATTAAATGGAATTTCTCTATCTATTCCCCGTGGTGAATTCCATGTTATCATGGGTCCATCAGGTAGCGGGAAAACAACATTTCTCAATATGGTTGGTGCGTTAGACGTTCCCTCAGAAGGAGAAGTATACTTTGAGGGTGTTCCCCTTTCCAAAATGACTCAAAAAGAATTAGCTTCCTTAAGAGCATATAAAATTGGTTTCATTTTCCAAACATTCAATTTAGTTCCAGTCATTACCGCATTGGAAAATGTTGCTTTACCCTTAGTCTTTCAGAAATACTCACGTAAAGAGCGAAGGAAGAGGGCTGAAGAAATGCTTGAGCGTGTTGGTTTAGGTGATCGTATGAACCACACACCGGATGAACTATCAGGAGGACAGCAACAGCGGGTAGCTATCGCGCGCGCGCTGGCAGGAGAACCAAGTCTTGTGCTAGCAGACGAACCCACAGGAAATCTAGATTTAAAAACAGGATTTGCCATTGTTGAATTATTACGAGAAATTTCACATGAAACTGGAGTTACTGTGATTAATTCGACTCATGATCTAAAATTAATTGATATTGCTGATAGGATTTCTTGGTTACGTGATGGTAAAATTACAAGAACGCAAAAAAGAATTGATGTATCAATATCCTCGCAAGATGTGAGTATTCCTTCATATTAACACTCTATAAGGTAATTTCTTCAGGAAAAAACTTAAAAATTGACAAAATATTAATAAAAAAACAAGTTCGATACTAATTTTGGTGAATAAATTTTGGCAGAAAACAATGAGATTATTGCGGGTGTATGTGTTGTAATAGCTCTGCTACTTGCTATTTTCAGTACTGACGTTATGAATGAAATTGGTGAACTATCCCTATTTCTTATTGAAATAACCTTACTCATTGTGGTTATAGCAACAGCTATTTATGGACAACGCATGTCAAGAAGTCGTGGCTAATTTATTCGAATTATTCGTTAAATAACTTACTCTATCGGAGTAAGTGTGACATTTAAGACCTCTTCTTTATCCAAGACAAACTCTATCCCATTATCTAATTCTTTCTTTGAGAGAGTGAGATTTTGAGCAACTTTTGCAGATTGAAGTGAATATAGTTTCATCTTGTACATTTCTGTTTCGCATGTGTAAAAAACGACCTGACATTTTGTGGATTCTTCTAAAGGATTATATAGTACAAAATTAAGGATTTTAGGAGGGAATTCTTTTAGTAAAGAGAAATCAAACAGATCTAGATTTAAAATCATTATATCAGACACATTACATTTAGCTAACGCCTCAAACATCAAATAAAGGTATATTATTTCTCCTGCTCCGTAGATTTCTCTTCCCAAAATTCCAGTACGTGACCCTTTTTCAACATATTCTTGTGATACAGAAAAATGTGGAGCTGTTTCAAGCATTTCAAGATCTTCAAATGGAATATACGGACAAGGAGTGTTTCTTCTTGGAGGATATATAAATTCCTTTGGCAATACATCTGAGAAGAAGTAAAAAGTATTTATCCTAACGAGATTTAAGAATTTCAATATTCCCTCGGGTATCATAATTCCCTTAATATTCATTGCAGTTTTTAGATACATTAACCAAGGAAGGACTGACTCAACATTTTCTTTTACTGCTGGATATCGAATACCAATACAGGCCATTGGTAATCCTAAATTTGATCTTTTACCCTTCCAATTAAAGGAATTATCCTCATACCAATAGAACATTCTTAATTCATTTAATAGAAATCTTTTTGCCACTTCTAGGTAAGTATTATCATTTGTAATTTTTGTTAGATCAGTAAATCCAGAAACTGCATAAGCAATCTCGAATGGTTCCCAAAATAACATGTCTGGAGAAAAACTGGCTAATTTCTTTGCACTTTTGATCGCTTCTTCAAGGTAGTGCTTTTCTTGGAATAAATAATATGCTTCTACAACAATATATAGGTGAATCCCAAGACAAGCGAAATTTTTTGCCTTCTTCTTCCAAATTATGTCCTCTTTACCCCTTGACAACTTCAAGAGCTCTTCTCTTTCTCCATCCTTATCGAGAACTTCATGAAGAGGTTTTTGAGTAAAAGGGTCATAAAATGCTGTGATTTCATAATTGTGCTTAGTAACAAATTCAGTGGACATCTTCACCATATTCTTGAAGGTCCTATAATAATTTTGGCCTAAATCTAATAAAGGAGCGAGACGTATCACCCATCCTAGTCTTAATATTGGTTCAAAAAAATACCAGGAATCACCAATAGAATACTCCGTCGCTTTTATTATTTCATGACTTTCATTAGGGTTAAATTTTATATTATTGTAAAAATAATCTGATTCTTGGTCAATAAAATGCTCTAGAGTTTTGTACATTAGTTTTAGATGATTTATTATTTCCGTTTTTTGATGTATTTGTGAATACAAGATCCATGGTGGAAGTAGTGAGAGTAACGTCATTGTTTCGAAGATATTTGATCTACCAATAGCTTCCCTTCGTTTGAGTTCAGAGTCATCCATTACGTATGCGAAATATTTAGGAGATTTGGGATCTACCCAGCAAAGATTTTCCTTCATTAGATCATCTATGCATCCTTCAGAAAAATCTGTCCAGTTTAAACCTTCCCTTGCAAAAGGGACATAACTTGGAACGAGCTTAAAACAGTGCTTAGTAAGATCTTCTACTAAATCCCATTGTGTAGGGTGTTCTTCTCGGAATTCTTGAAGAAAAAAGAAATCAAAGTTGAGCACTGTCCCTTTGGAAAACGTAACTGGTGATTTAAGTGGAATTCTATGGACTAAACCGATTAACCCGTCGGACTGAATTCCGCACTCATAGATTGAGAAACGTTCGATAGTTTGAGGGGACATCCATTCCATTTCTGAAAAATTCATGAAGAAAAATGATTGTAATCTGGTTTTAAAGTTCCAAATCGCCGTAGCTGGCATATCATTTGACTTCCATTCATCAGTGGAGGGTGTGTGGCGTGTTGGCTGTCGAATTGATACCATGTTTTCTAAACGATAATCTTTCAACCCAAGATCCAGTTTTACTTCTGGTCCCATTTCGTTGAATGTGTAGTCCTTTTCAAAATTAATAGTAGTTCTAAAATGAAGCCATGGATGAAAATTCGGACTTGTTTTAATTTCTGTAGAAATTATGTAATTCTTTTCCTTTCTCGTCTCCAAAAGGAGATTTATCTGACCATTTTCACTATCATTCAGGTGAAGTTCCGTCGCCCATACTGGTTGGTTTTCTTCCAAAGTAATTAACGGGATTAAGGCGCTTTCCTTCCATTCGCCTTTTCTATTTGATTCAAAAATTGTCTTGTATGCGTTATTTTCTCTCTTTAACAAAAGTGAATGTTTTTCTGAAATTAAAAACCTAGCTTGGAGATGTTTCATGGGAATCAATTTATTAGAATTGCACCTTATATTTTCTACTTAGTGCTGTAGCCTCTTGATACAAAATTTGGGAATTCTACTACTGGTCTATTGTGTGGATTTTGAATGACTAGAACTTTACTCATTATTGACTACGAATGGATGAACTAATTAAAAGGCCCACCTCCCAATTTCTAAGACTTTTCGATTTATATATGCGAATCTACAATCGGTGGTAAAAGTTTAATAATACATTAGTATCGTTCCTACGAGCTAATTTATTTTTACTATTCTACCCTTCTATTAGGTTTGCGTGATTCAAATGAGTTTAGACGCCGAAAAAGCAGAAAAATCAACTGAGATAGATGAACTAGATCAGCCTCAAACTGGATTAACAAAAAGATCATTATCCATTGGAATGGTGATCTTATTATTGTGGGGATTGATGAGTATATTTGCTGGTAACTTTGGAGAAGCTCCACAAATATTCATAGAAGAAATGAGTATCCTTTTCCCCTTCTTCCTGTTAATCTTTGGTCTTCAAGCTCTTGAGAGAGTAAGATTAAGAGGAACAAAATTAACTCGTCAAGAATTAACGTTTATTTGGGGTTTATTAGTGGTAGGCATCCCTATTACGAATTCTGGATTTCTAGCAGGAAGATTATTGCTAAATGCAATGTACCCTCTCCGTGGTGAATCACCACCTCCCTCAAATTTCGCTCCTTCATTCTGGGGTCCATCATCTACCGAATATTATGCCTCATTTGATGGAGGAGTATTACCAAATATTGGGGAATGGTTACTGCCAATTATTTTTTGGGCAATTACATCGATTGCTTGGGCTTTCATGTGTTTATTCCTTATCCAAATATTTCGAAAACCATGGATAGATGTGGAAAGATTAGCGTTTCCACTTGCACAACCTGTTCAGGAATTGCTAGAAGCCCCCTTTGCAAAACCTCATGACAGAAGAAGGCGCTATACTTGGTTATCTTTTGGTGCTTTACTTGGGATTATTTGGTCGTCTTTCGAGTTTTTGAGAGTAGTTTATCCTGAATGGGGAGATATCTTTGCTGATGTCGATCTCTTGGGTATCCAACCTGGAAAGGCATGGGCAGTAAGAATCGATTTCGGACAAGAATTCGGTTTAAGTCAATTCTTACCTAATGCATTCCTTGAATCACGCCCTGAACCTGTAATGATAGCAGTGTTCCTTTTGGTCTCATTAAATGTTCTACTTTCGTCACTCATCTTTTATTTACTATTCTGGATTTTAATTCCAATTTTCCAAACAGAGATGGGTTTAATTGCACCACCTACAGGTCCTCCCTGGGCGTCACCTCCAGATATTGATTTAGGATTTGCAAAAGGAGGTGGAATGTCACTTTTCACATTTGGAGAATGGGGAATCTTATTTGGGTGTGCTTTCTGGGCCATCATTCTACAGCGTCGATATTTGTGGAGAACAATTAAAGCAATCTGGGATCCAAGTGTAATAGATGAATCGAATGAACCAATTCCTTATCGTGCCGCTTGGATTGGATTATTCGTTTGTGCTCTCATATTTATGATGTCCCTACTCTTAAGTGGCGCTCCTTTAATTGGCGCTGTTTATGCTGTAATCTTCCTACTTATAGCTTATGTAGCAGGTGCAAGACTTAGAGCAGAAACTGCGGGTATGGGAATTGGACATCCTGGTTATGTTCACCTTCATGGTATTCATTCAGTTCGTGCACTCATTGGAGTTGATGGGGACAATAAACCAGTTGATCAGGCAGGATTCTATGTAACGGCTTTATGGATACAGTTCTTCCAGAGAGATGCTGCTCCTGCTGCCCCCGCGATTTCGGCATTGGAGTCTTACAATATTGCTCGAATCACGAAGACTCCTACCCGCGATATCTTCAAGAGTCACGCTATTGCAGTAGTTGCTATAATTATTTTATGCTTAACTGTATGGCCATTCTTTGCATACTTCTATGGTCTAAGTAATGAATGGTCAGGAGAAGCTGGTCACAACTTTGATTATACAGAGGCTGCTTATACATTAGTGACTGGAGGTTTTTGGGATTTCACGAGCTACAGGGTTGATATTTGGGGACAGGCAATTTTGGGTATGGTCTTTGCAATAGGGTTGAATATCATCCGATTGGGTAGTCCTTGGTTGCCCCTAAATCCCATTGCTGCACCAATCTTACTCAGTCTTCGAGGAGGTTATTGGTGGTTACCCATCTTAATCGCATATGTACTCAAATATGCTGTAGTAAGAATTGGTGGTACACGTGCATACACCACGATTCTACTACCAGGGGCAGTAGGATATCTTTTGGGTACAGCTGGTATATGGGGATTCTCATTGGTATCAATCATGATTCCAGCAATCTTTCCAATGATAATAATTAATTCTACAGTAGAAAATATTTATTATTACGGTATAGTCCTGTTAATCTGGTTACTTTCGATTATAGGTGTTGTATATTTCTTCTTAAGAGGACTAATAGGAAGATGAAAAATAACCAGTACCTAGAAGACGACACAAGCATGTAATCAAACTAGGAGAATAATGATCTTGAAATACTCCAGAACCTTATTCTTCTTTTTTTTCCTATTCTCCCTTGTGGTAAGTAATCAGTTTTTTTTTGAAGAAAGATCTGTTCAGGAAGATGGAGAAGAAAGAATAAATAATTTAACAGAAACTGAGGTTTTACAATCAAATTCTAAATCAGCAGAATTCCCAGGATATCAAGAATTAAGCAACCAGATTAATAATACATATTTTTCTAATATTCAAAGTCACATTAGCAATTTTTCCACTTTTGGTGGAAGTCGGTTTACAGGTTATCCAGGATATGAGCTTGCTGCAAATTATATTCGAGACTTTTTTGTTGATCAAGGTTTAGAGAATGTATCTTTTCCCACGTATCCTCTTCTAGTTCCTATTGATAAAAGCACAAGTGTCGAAGTAGAAGGAGAGAATTTTACTGCACATACTTTAATGCCAAATTCTCTAAATCCGAGTAGAATTCCGTCCATTGGAGTAACTGGTACCCTAGTTTACGGAGGAACAGGAACTTATTCTGAGTTGGATGGAAAAAAGATTGAAGATGCAATCGTTGTACTTGAATTCAATTCACTAGATAATTGGCTTAAAGTAGCTAGTCTAGGAGCTAGTGGGGTAATTTTTCTTCCTACGAATGATACTAATCGTTTTGAAGCAGAAGAAAAAACGTTAGATATTCCTCTTCACTTTCCCAGACTTTTTATTGAAAATCAAACCACAGCTACTATGATAAAGGGGCTATCAATTCCAGGAGATCAACAAATTACCCTCTATTCGGATATGGAATGGACTTCGATTGATGCAAAGAATGTCATGGGTATATTACCGGGCAAAAGTGAAGATTTCATAATTATTTCTGCATATTTCGATTCAACATCAATTATCCCAGCTATTGCTCCCGGCGCAGACGAATCTTGCAGTATAGCGACCCTTCTAGAATTCATTCGTCTTATTAATGAAAATGATATTGTACCTGAAAAATCAATCATGTTTCTAGCTCTTTCAGGACATAATCAACAAGCAGCTGGGGCAAGAAATTTCGTGGACCAATATTATAGTTCCTTAAATAAAAACAAAGGGTATAAATTATTTCTTTCATTTGATCTTTCTTCTACAAATGATAAAATCGCGATCAATCCATATGGATATTTGTACAAATTCCAACTTCAATACACAAGTGGAAATCGTCTCATTACAAAACTAAAGGATATTGCTCAAGATTATCTCTTGAGCTATACAGATTTGATTGAGAGCGAATCAGGTTATTCTTTTGCTGTAGAATCATATGTTACTAATAAGGAGTTTAAGGATATTTCCCCCATAACTTTTGTAGGTGATCATGAACCTTTTATTGCATCAAACGTATTAGGATTATCTTTATTTACATCAGGATCACATCGTTTAAAATTCAATACCCCCGTTGATTTATATTCACATATTTCTTTAAGAGACTTCACATTTCTGAAAAACCAAGTAATATATAGCTTATGTGCTTACACTCAATTGATTCTAGACGATGGTTTAAATTCAGTATTAACCAATCTTGAAAATAAACAATTTTCGTTAAAAGTTGCCACTAATGCACATGTTGGCTATGGTTACATAGAAGGATACGTAAAACAGTATGATGAGACAAATGCGTGGCTTGTAAATGTACCAAACGCTCTAGTCAGGATTAGATCCTACAATAATCGCGATAGTACCTTTGGCGAATATTCATACATAACTAAATCGGATGAAACTGGTTATTACCAAATCCGTGGTGTGTCTTCAGAACAACCAGATTATCCACTTGAGTTTGTTGTTGAAGCATATCAGTTTGATACAGATGGAAGAATGATTAAAGCTATTGATCTTGGAACTCGGGGTCAATACTTCAAAAACTCTAATACTTTGACAAAAAGGAGAACCACAGTCAATCCTACCGTATTCGATTGTGGCACTATCAGTATTTTTGGGCTTTATCACCCTTTTACACAAGTTAGTGCTGCACATAATATAGACTATAGCGTTTTAGATCCTGTGACCAGAAATGTATACTTTTCTTATGGATATACAGGATCTAAGACTGTAAGCTTAGTATTCCTTCAACCAGATATCCCCTCTATTATAGTGGGTAAATACAACGATGGTTTACTCGGAGTTTATGCGACAAATTCAGATAACCAAACCTTGCGAGGAAAGGGATATACTCTTGGGCACGGAGAATTTCAAAATCTTGGTTATTCCTCATTCATAACTACAAGAGATCTACTCTCCATCACCCAAACCTATGTCGCATTGTACACACGATATAATATCTATGATGCTTTGGTGGAGACTACATTTGAAACTGCCTCTGATTTATTAATCACTGCAAACCTACTAAAGAGCAAGTATCAATATTCGCAATCAATTGCTACCATAATAGAATCCCATACTTGGGCGTACGATTCTTTTAGGCAGGCACGAAAAGTAATACAGGATGGAACCGCTACATCGATATTTTTCGCCGTTCTTCTCATTCCATTTGCTTTTGCTCTTTCTGCGTTATTATTTAATTTTGATAGTGGAATAAAGCGAATTTTGGCTACTAGTACGATTTATGCGGCTGGATTTGGATTCTTTTATATTATCCATCCAGGGATGCATCTGTCACAAAATATCGCGATGATTATTGTTGGAGTTGTAGCAACAATCTTTGTATTTCCAGCCTTATTAATGATATACCAAGAGGGTTATGATTACCTCAAGAGTCTGCGTCTTAAGCAGCTAGGTTCGCATTTCGCTGACACTTCTCGAACCTCTACTTTGCTAATAGCCATGAGTACTGGAATTTCGAGAATGAAAAAAAGGAAAGGAAGAACGGTTATTGCACTATCAGGGATTGTTCTCATTACATTCTCATTAACACTTTTTACTTCTGCAACAACTCAGGTTGCTACATTCTCAAAAGGAGAGGCTCAGGAAATCTCCTACGATGGTATTTATATTAGAACGAAGGATTGGGAATTTCCATTACCAGAAGAATTAATTACAAATTTAGAAGTATCTTATGAAGATGAAATTCAGATCGCCTCTCGCTGGTGGCTCTATCCACCCTCCGACAAATCTGAGTATCCGAATGGTTATGTTAAGGTAGAAACTCCTGATGGGAATAACATGTGGGAAGGTTCAGCCATCCTAGGCATGACACCTTTAGAAACAAACTTTCATCCACTTGAGTCAATATTACTATCTGGCAGATGGTTTACAAGCTCAAATGGTTCAGAATGCATCTTGTTTAATGAACTTAGTGAAAAATTAAATGTAGCAGTCAATGAAACAGTTATTTGGGCAGGCCAAGAATTTTTAGTCGTGGGAATTTTGGACTCGATAGAGTTTGAACGCTTAAGAGATTATGATAATGAAAAATTAACCCCAAAGAACAACCACGCACCAGCTCCAAATGTCCATATCTATCCTGATGATACTTTCATTCTACCTGCTCATACAGTTAAATCATTTGGAGGAACCCTTTCCTCAATTTCGATTAAAGCAGAAAATCAGACTTCTCAAGAATTTACTCTCTATGAAGACATTGCAAGGACAATATCCTCAACCTACGGTAGGAATTTACAGGTTAGAGTAGGATATAATGATGAAGTAACCATTTTCAAACGTCAATTGCAAAGTCTTGGAGAAGGATTGGGAGAGCTTGGAATCCCATTAGTAATAGCCGTTTTAATAATGATCAATACTTCAGTTAGCACCGTTTACGAGTCAAAAAAAGAAATTAATACATTTACATCACTAGGATTAGCACCCGTCCATATAGCAGGCTTATTTTTAGCCGAATTTCTTGTGTATGCCGTTATTGGATCTGTAATAGGATATTTAATGGGTATTACATCAGCTGTAGTCCTCTCAGCACTAGGGATCTTTCCAGAATCATTAGCCATCAATTATTCCTCAGGTTCCATTGTTCAAGCACTAGGGTTGGGAATTGGAGGAATCCTTCTTAGTACAATCTATCCCTTGAGAATCTCGGCCAAAATGTCTGTTCCCTCGGTACGACGAAAATGGGAGTTAAAGACTACCTATGAAGATGATGGAAAAACCTGGAATATTCCACTTCCATTCGTAGCTGCAACCGAACAGGAAGCAGAAGGAATTATTGAGTTTTTGCGAGAATTTTTTGAAATTTATGAATCAGAGAGTGTAGGAGGAGCTTTTTTCGCGCAAAACATTGCTACTAGTGAAACAGATCGAGAACGAAAAGAAAAACATCTTACAGCTACTGTGAATTTAGCACCATTCGATGCGGGATTGAAACAAGAAGTAGATGTCTACTCCTACCTAGAGGAAATTAAATTTCATTATGTGTTTGAGATTAACTTAGTCCGTCTTGAAGGAATATTACTTGCTTGGGAATCTTCGGTTAGACGATTTGTAGATAGTATTAGAAAGCAGCTGCTTATTTGGAGAAGTCTTCCTAAAGAAGAAAAAGCGTTGAATTCAGAGAAATTCAGAAAAAATTTAAAAAAGTGATACAGAGGGCAGCAAATCATGAGTGAAATTAATGTAAGCAAAGATGAACCAATCGAGATGGAAGAGCATAAAGAGGAATATCAAAGCGGATTCACATGGCGAGTTGGTCTCGCAATAGTGTATTCCGCAGTTATAATACAGCCTGCTGCCATTTATCTATATTTTGTAACAAACCAATGGTTTATTGGGGCAGTTTTGAACACAACAATAGTCCTATTCGCTGTATTTGCAAAATTAGCTGATAATCCTCTAACTAAACAAGAAGTATTCATGTTGATTAATGTGACAAGTACGGCCCTTGGTATGGAAATGATAGTACTGCTTGTTTTCAATTATTATCTACGACATCATCCAATAATTAGCTCTCAGCTCATTAATGGTGTTCCACTCACAGCTTTGATTCCCGACTGGTTTGCACCAGCATACTTTGGTCCTGTGCAGACGATTTTAAATCCTGTCTTTATCCTACCCTTAGGACTACTCATTATTAACGCTCTTCTAGCGAAATCTACGGATATTTCTCTTGGAATAGTCTTCAATTACTTATACACAAAAGTTGAAGTGTTACCATTTCCGACTGCTGAAGTCGAGGCTGAACGAGCAAAATCATTAACATGGGAGGATAAAAATAAATTACAGGTTTTCTCTGTTAGCGCGATTATCGCTAGTTTTGCTGGTTTTATTCTGTATTTTTTCCCTCTAGTATTTGATATAACTCTAATTCCGATTCCTTGGTTTGATTTCACACCCTCAGTTGAAGGATTTCTCAACGGGGCAACATTTGGGATTGCAACAGATATTATTTTCTTTGTCACAGGTTTTATTCTTCCTTTAAATGTAGTAGTAAGTATTCTTGTAGGATCTATATTTGTTAATTTAATTATAAATCCATTACTTGTTTCTAATAGCGTAGATATCGGTTGGGAAAAAGGAATGTCTCTTGTAGATACATTCAATAACTCTCAGCTGAACTTTTGGCTACCATGGACAATTGGTTTGCTCTTAAGCTCAGCCTTAATCCCCATCTTACGTAATCCTAAGATCTTTATAACTACTATAAGAGATTTACGGAAACTTTCCAAAGGAAAGGGGGAAGAGATTGAAGGTGGTACACCAAAATTAAGTGTTCTTTTTGGTTTTTTCATATTAGGGACATTAGGTTCAGTGGTTGTCGCTTGGTTACTTATTCCTGATCTTTCTCAACAAATGATTATTGTTCTTATTATCTTAACGATTGGTTGGAGTTTTCTGTCTTCCTTAACCATGGCATATGCTTTCGGAATAACAGCTAATCTTCCACTTATACCTTACGTAAAAGAGTCGGCTTTTGTTGCAGCAAATGCGCCTATAGGTGGTAAAATTTGGTTCATACCTTTAGTAATATCACAAGGGGGAGCAGGATGGGTTGCTACATTTAAAACGGCTGACCTTACATATACAAAACGAGGGAGTTTAATTAAAGCCCATTTCTTGGCCTCGTTTGTCGCTTGGATTGCAGGAATCTTTTGGGTATCCGCCCTTCTTTCGATAGCTCAAGTTCCCTCTGTAATCTTTCCAGTTCCTTTTTGGCCTCTTGAAGTAGGTAAAATTGCTACTTTCGTCACAAATCCAACTGCAATTATTGATCCAATTATCCTTGGAATTGCTTTCATCGCTACTCTCTTTCTATACATTATTGAATGGGGTACACCAATTCCTATCTCTGTGATTTCGTTTTCTGTAGGAACTATTACAGTTATTCCATATGCATTTACCACCTTCTTAGGTGCGCTGTTTGCCCAGCTTTTAAAAAGTCGGATGGAAAATTGGAATACGAATCGCGCAGTAATACTTGCTGGTACAGGTGCAGGAGTCGGGATAGTTATCGCTTTAGCCACATTTTTGTCTCTGATTAAAAATACAATTCAACTGCCACTATAGTGATTATTACAATCTTGCTTGAGTTTCCTGTGTGATCCTTTGAACTTTAGATGCGATTTCTTCAAGAAGTTCAACGATCAGATCGATCGTTTGAAAATATCTCTTTCTAGATAAAATCATATCTACAAACTTTTCGATGCTAACATTCCATATTAGCTCGGTGGGGGATTCGTAGGTTTTTCTATATTCCCGACAGTATTCATCCAGGTCTTTTGTTACAATAGGTTGGGAGAATAGTCGGATCGATATTTGATCTGGAACAATTTTTTGAACCTTGCTCAATACAGAATGGTCTTGATTGAGAGATTCAACTAAGGATCCATTGATGTATAGACCTGGGATTTCTATTTGAAGAGGTTCAAGTAGTGATGCTGATTGAAATGAATATTTTTTCCTCAAGTGTCCTTTTCTCACTACCTCGCATTCATATCCCTTAAGACGTTGAAAAAGTAAAAAATTTTCAGAGGAAAAATCTTCTTTGTTGATCATAACTACCGAGGCTGTAAATTCCCACGATTTGTCAGCAGAATAAGAAAGTCGTTTTGATCGGACAAGTATTGAGTCAAAATGGTAATTCTCTTTAGGTACTAAAACGCTTGCCCCTAGATCCGATATCTGCCAGTCTCCGTACTTGGCCATGTACTTAGCAAAAGGAGCCAGCAAGCCATCGCTGTATGATTTGACCATAAATACTCATCATTGATAATTATAATTTAATTGATTTATAATAGACTTTAAAATTCATCTGTTCTTCTTTAACTGCTTTGCTTTGGATGAGACATAATCTTTTAAATCATAGAAATTTCATCATTTGCTTAATTAAACCTAACCCGTATATATTTTCTTAAGGTGATTTTGTATGAAAAAGTCGTTAAAGTCTATAATCTTTATTGTATTGTTAACTTCTCTACTAACTCAAGTCAATATTGGTCAAAGCAGACCAAAAAGTGTTTCGATGGCAGAAGAAAGAATTTTTCCAAAAACCGTTCAAACTGATGAGATGATCAAAGTAGATATTAATGTCACCGCACCTGGTACCCATGCTTTACCTGCATCCACAGCTATTATAATCAAATTGAATGATATAGCCCCTAATCTCCCAGTATCAATCGATCCATTTGGTATGAATACATCTGAAAGCTCAGATGATATCAAATGGGATGCAGCCTACGTTACATATAATGGAGAGTTGATTCCCTCTCAAGTAGATGATGTAGATGGTATTACGGGATTTTCAGAAAATGATGAGTTGCTTTTCACCCTTCCAGATGAAGTGGATTTAGCAATAGGGCAAACAGCCTCTTTTACAGTCTACTTTAGTCCACTTGATTTAGACCTTCCACCCCCATATTTTCCAGAAGTTTGTAGTATCACGCCTTATCCAAAGCTTGATGAAATTGATGACTTATATCCTGACATGATTGATCCAAACAATGGTGCGTATTACATTGAGAACGAAATCATTCAGGGTGCGGTATTAATTTCTGCAGCATGGTCTTCTGGGGCTATTTACGAAATTTCCCTTCTAGATGAATTCGGTGAATCTCGATTCGACATTATTAAGCAAAAATTCCCTTATCCGTCAGAAATTTGGAAATGGTCACGATTTGCCCGAATTGAAGAATTTACCTCCCAAAATCAATACGCCACACGACCATATCCAGGAAAATTAATCGATTTAATTCCTGGACCTATACGTGCCCGAGTTACTATACAAAGTACTCAACCCTATGTAAAGGGAGTCTTTGGTGGACCAACTAAAACCGAAGAAATTTTTGGTTTATTTACTTATGACTTATACGTCAATCAACCTTTTCTTGATTATTCGATGGATATTACTGGACCTGAAGCGGGAAGTTTCTCCGTTCTTCCTCTTGAGTATCAAAACCGGGAATGGGGTGGTGGTAGACCCGGTACTTTCTATAAAGGAATTTACGTTCCTGGATATACTCAAGATGAAGGGTATGGGCAAGGGTGGGTTATGCGCGCTCCAGATGATACAAATATTCATCATATTGATTCAGGTGATTTTAGCTCCCCTTGGTATATCGAAGCCTTATTAGAGGGAACAACAATCACACCTCCCCAATGGGAACAACCAGATGATGATAAGCTCGGTTATGGATTTATTTTTGACGAAACGGGTTTCGGTAACATTACCTGGAGTGCTTCAACCGAAGGTGTCAAAAATTTCTATTCTGGTGCTCAACTGCCATTGAAAACAAGGTATCATCCTTTTGATGTCGATATTCTGCAAGGCCAAGATAAAATTGAATTCATGCATGATAAATATGATGAATACTTACGACCAGATCCTACATTCAGTTTCAACAGCTCTATCATCTCTGTAACTGATATTCCTTTTGATTATCTATTTGTATCGGCCCCGCATGTTGATCTTGACTTTGATAATTATATAATGCAAATAGAGAACATTACAGCTTTTGCAACTGATACAGCTGAATTTATTACAGATACTACTGCAACCAGTGCCACTTACAAACTCATGAACTTTAAAGAAAAGACCGAAACAGGGATAGCAGGAACTCTGGTTTGGGATCCAACATCTCAGACATGGGGAGCCGCTGATATCGATGTTTCATCTCTCAACCTGTTCAATTCATTCTTTGTGCAAGCATACTTTGAAACATCCACACTTACGGGAGATAGTCCTCCATCAGTAAGAGTTGGTGGTGGAGCAGACGTTTTTCCTCCCATTATAGGAGCTGTGACGAGAAATCCCATAGATATTGTTCGAGATACCCAGAGAGTGAATATAAGTGCCTCCGTTGAGGATGATGAAGGTGATGTCTCGGCAGTAATTCTGTATTACAGTAATGGGACATGGTACAATGTCTCAATGAAGAGTGCATATGGATTATGGAAGGCCTCAATCCCACCTCAAAAGCAGGGAACAAAGGTAGAGTATAAAATCACAGCATTTGATGATGCTGATCCACCAAATTCCAATACCTCGGAAATCTTTAGCTACACTGTAGCAGTGGAGTATTCCCCTGGCCAAGGTTTAATTCCCTTATTCCTTGGAGGTGGTGTTCTTATTGCCGCAGTAATTCTTGCATTGAAATCTGGAGCATTACATCGCTTGAAATATGATGAGGTTTGAGAAGAAGAAGAATAACACTTTCAACTCTTCTCTCACAAATTTTTTTTTGATATTCACCTCAAACTAAGTTCTATTATTCTTCCTATAAACCATTCAAATCGTGTTCAATTCTCTGGGAGATTAAAGTCGGTACATTTTCTCGTACCATCAGGCTCGAAATTGGGATTTTGTGACTCTTTCCTCCAACCCATATAACTTACCCATATTGTGTCTTAAACTAGAAATATTTTGGAGTTAGATTTAAAAAAGAAAAGAATTAAACAAGTGTGAAGATAGAAAAAACTCCGATGTCTGACTTTTCTAATCTTTAATGAATAAATTTTCATATTCCTAAACTATTAAAATATAAATTAGGTTTTTAAAATGAAAAAGCGAAACATACAAATGTTAGCGATAGGATTATTCATCCTATCATTTTTAATGCTGTCCCCCCAAGCGAAACCAACTTCAGTTTCAGCTTATCATGCATCTACTGTTGTTGTTACAGCAGGTAGTGATGCTTTGGTTGCTGGTACTCCTGTAATTATCCCTGGTTCAGAATTTTCGGGTAACTTCAGCTTAGCAACCGCCATTGTAATGGATGGGACAACCGCTCTCCCCACTCAGTACGATGCTGACCTTGATGAATTAGTCTTCCAACTACCCTCCGCAATTGCAGCGAGTGGTACAGCTACCTTTGAATTAGAGGCAAACAAAACAGGTACATCAAACGGTCAATCTGCCACAATCACCATGGGTCAAGGAGATTATAACGTGACTTATAGTGATTGGCTTCCATCTTGGTCATCTGCCTATTTAATGAACGGTTCGGCTTTAGCCAACGATGTTCATGCAATTGGAGATGTCATTTGGGTCGAAACCAACTGGGGAATTCTATGTCTTCAAGTTGAAGCAGACTGGAGACAAGGAACTTGGAAACATGTCATCATGAAAGATGCTAGTTGGGATGCAGTTAGCGGATTCCATAATGCATCAAACAATTGGAGATGGCGATGGGCTTCCTCACTCTTCCAAGATGCTGACGAAGGTTGGCCACGAGGCGGAGGTGCTCCTGATACAATTGAAATTAAATCTGTTGGACCCGTTCGAGCTGTTATTAAAGCTGTTGCCAATTCAAACTTCAAAGACAACCTAGGGCAACAAGTTGAAAATATGAACGCTACCCGTACATATACTATTTACAACGATTTCCCTGGAATTGCTCAACACTTCACTTTAACTGGTGCCAATGCTACACAAGCTATGACTGATTTCTCGGTTCTGAATGCTTTAGATGAACCACTAAGAATGAAACATCAGCTTATGGATAGCCAATACGATACATTTGGATCAAACAATCTTTCCAAGGTTTATGCTCCAGGTGATGATACCTATGATCGTGGTGTTGCCACATTCAATCTGTCAAAGGTCACAGAACCCTACTTCGCTCTTTACAATGAAGGTTCTAAACACGGTTATGTCTACAATTGGGGTCCCTATGAATACTTAGATGATCTCACAAACATTGACTGTGGAAACGAGATTGTAATGAATTACGCGTTTGATGCCTTCCCAACTGGTGGATTTAATCGATATTGGACACCATTCAACACTTATTCAGGCTCTATGGCAGATCATGCGGATGCGGTGAATACCAAATGGGTAGCTACTTACACATTTGATATCACAGAGCATGCAGAACCTACCACTGATGATGATGGAGCTCCAGGATTTGAGCTTGTAGTCATCACCCTCAGCCTCATAGGCACCGCTGTATTCGTTCGTAAGAGAAAATAATCACATTTTCTCTCCCCCTCTCTTTTTTCTAACTTACTCTTCTATTATTCTTTCTTTGTAAAAATTGCATACATTAGTACAGCTATCAAAGCTATACTCGAGATTCCAAGAAACAGAATGATGGGTGTAAATTCTTCAAGGGAATCTGTGCCGTGAGGGAGTGTTGTAACATTTGCTATAGGTATTGTCCACTCTGTGGAGATATCTGCTAGAGTAATATAAGCTGAACCTAGAGGAGGAAGATTTGTGCTAAAAGAGTCTCCTGGTTGATACTGACCCAGTAATGATCCATTAACATAGACATTGTATTGGATTGTTAAATGTTTTAAGGTAAATTCCAGATTTCTCTGTTCCTCATAAGGATTGAAAACGATGTAAGCTCGATTTTCAGGAGCAGGACTGTATGATTGATCAAAAATGTTCAGGTTAAGAATCAGAGAATTACTATCATTTGCTTGTCCTAATGCTTCAAACATTAAATAATTCCAAATAGTTTCTCCAGCTCCATAGATCTCTTTTCCATTATATCCCGCTTTTAACGGATCAGGGTCGTAAAATCCTCTTGTAGCATGATAATCTATATCTTCATAAGGCACATACTGAAGTGTGGTTGGACCATAAAACCGTTCGTATTGATCAGGAATATTAGGGCTGAAGAAGTAAAAATTCTTTATTCGATTCAAGTTGAGAATTTTCAGGGGTTCAATTGCTTTGAAGCCAGGTCTAAAATAGATATCTTTAAGAAAAGAAGTCCAAAATAAAATTGCCTCAATATTTTCTTTATAAGCTGGGGCATTAATCCCTCCTGTTCCAACTTCCTTTGGATTCGCATATGGTGAATGCATCCCATCTCGCCAGTTTAATGGCAACCAAAGACTTGGATCGTGATTGAGTCCAAATGACCAATCGATCTTGCTGTTATCATAATACAAGACTTGTTCTTCTGCATAGAATAAATCAATAGCCAGTTGAGCAAAATCGGTAGTTGATTCAATTATATCTAGATACTGAAGCAGTCTTGATGCCGCAGCTACTCCTGCAGCTATTTCTTGTGGTTCATACATCAGCTTGTATGGTTGTTTAACAGCTCTCATCGCCTCAAGGGCAATACTCGCTTCAGTTAAATAACTAAGATCTCCTGTAAGTTCATAAGCATCAATTAAACTGAATGCTAATAATCCAGAAGTTCCATAATTTATATTATCATTTCGAGTTTGTAGTTTTGTCTCAACACTGACGAATTGTGGGAAGAGATAGTCAAAATTATGTGCCATATCTATTGCACTGTTGAGAGAGCCATAATATGATTCATTTAATATCGAAGATTGACTCATCATAAAGATTTGCCCCCATTTCAAAACTGAATTCTCTAAGTAGTACCAAGAATCATGAGAAGTCTCTCCTGGGCCATTCGTAGCTTGTTGGTAAAATTCGGAATAATACAAAGGGAAGCTATCAATGAATTCGTTAACAAGTGACTCCTGTGTAGAATTAGGATGTAGTTGTAAGTAACGATATAAAGGCCAGATTACATCAACGGTAGCTATTAGCTCAGAGCTTTCTCTGGTCCAATCTTCTCCTCCCCATCCATCGGCTCCTTTTACATACGGTCGAAATCCAATATTTCCTCCTGAAAGATTAATCCAACAGTCGTCATAAGTCAAAAGATCATCAATACTATTTTGTGTATAGTCGGTCCAGTTTGTAGCATATTCAGGAAATTCAGTGTATGCAGGTAACTTATTAATTGCAGTTTTACGTGATTTTATCATTGAATCCCAGTCGGTATAGATAGTAATTTCATCTACTCCTCTAGACTGACTGAAAACCATAGAGACTGTTGGTAAGACCGGGATACTGAATGCAATAAAAAGAAGAATTACTTTTCGAAAAGGGAGAACAGTTAATTTCATGATTTCCCTCTAAAAGGAGTTTTTTATTAAAGTATATGACAAAAAGTCAAATTCTGAGGAGGTGAAGAGGAAGACTATATTCTCCTCTTTCTCCTCAGGACTAAGACAAATACACATAGACTTAGAGTTATTACTAGTAGATTGGAATATGGACTTGAACTTGTGGTGGTAGTTGGTTCTTGTGTTGATTCGTCAGTGGTTTCAGTGACTGTTAATGTGGTTGTTGTAGAAGTTGTTTCAGTTATAGGAATGGTTGTTGTTGTTGTTGGCTCAACTGGTTCATAATCAACAGTCACATTATTAATCAGGGTTCGTGTTCCATCATAAGTAACTGTTCCGTTTGCAGGAGCAACGACGATAACATAGGCAGTATCGGCGGGAAGATCAAATGACGTAATTCCTGAAACATTGGAAATGAGGAAAGTTTCTAAAGTAGTTTCGAATAAACTCTTGTTTCCCGCACCTACGTCTAGTTCCACTATTTTACTTACATTATACGGATTATAGTAGAGATACGTCGGATAAGCTTCTTCGTGATAATAATCTGTTACCAAACAATCTAGCTGTAATATTTTCTCATCATTTGTTGGTGCGATGATTGCACCTAGATTTCCTACATGAGAGCTCCCATATAACCCTAAATTCGTAGGTCCAGTTTGGGAAGCGTACCTATCCCTGTTATAATCACCAGTTGCAAGAGGAGAAATTCCACCATAAGTTTCTCTTAGTGATTCATACGCTACAGAATCGTTTGGATCGTAAACATCTTTCCAATCTTCACTATCCTGATGAGTTGCATCTAGATCAGTGCCATAATGAAGCCGTGCTGCATTAGCAGCATTTAGGACAAATTTTCCCATATCATGAGCATAACGATCGTCATATCGTACTATAGGGACGAGTGCACCAACAGTTTCAAAAGTATTCATAGCAAATGCATAACCTCCTCCGTCTGTTATACTTCCTGCTAATCCATAGGCGTCAAAACCTCCCCATTGTTCGGCAATAACTCCCCAACCTGAACGTACCGATCCGGTTCCTGTCCCAAAACACCAATCAATTATTTTATTCAAATTATACGCTCTACCAAGTTCTGCATTCATACGTGCAGTAATTAATGCTCCATACAGCAATAAAACTTCATAATAAGGATTAAAGGAAATCGTGTGTAAATATTCTACACACCATTCCGCCGCAATCAGATATTTCGGATCACTAAATTTCAAATACGCCATATACTCCAACCAAGCAATGGCTCCAGCTGCATCAGGTTCTCTCCATATCCCATTGTCGTAAGGTTTCATTTCAGCAAAATTAAATGCAGTATGTAAAAAATTTGGAATAGTCCAAGGATCAACTCTTCCACCCATACCTACACATGCATCATACCATCTATCTGCGACTCCCCTCATCTGGTTTTCAAAATCTCCAACATCAGGATAATAATCCGCAAGCATATAAAATAACAAATTAGGAAATAATACATACCAAAAACTTGTACTAGCATGAGTTTGCAAATTGTTCAAATAAATAAATTGTTGAGTATCAATATTATACCAATTTTCACACATTTCCACCCAATTGTACCCACTTTGATTAGTTTTATCAATTCCTACGAGTGTAGCACTTAGAACAGCTGCCATAAGATTGATAGCTTCATCTGACATGGGTAATCCTATATAAGAAGGGGCTCTGAAAACATCACGATCCCCCACTGCTCCCCAATGATTCGTTCCTATTGACATCAATGGTAAAAAAGTCCCAGTTGCACTTAGGTTAAAAAAAAGTGCATCGTAATCACGTGTTACTTGCTCCCAATCTCTCATATTAAATGGTTCGGGAAGATTAGGCATTAAAGCTACTCTCTGAATCTGACCAGCCGCACTGCTTGACTCAATACTGAGTTCAGGCTTGATTATCAGTGATCCAGCTAACTTACCCGAACTAAAGATCAATAAAATACATATAATCAGTGAGGTAAAGATAATCCCCTTATTTCTATCCCCACTATTTTTTCTAGGAAATAACATATGATCCTATGTGTATTCCTGTAATAATAAGTGTTTTCCATTATACTCTACATTAACAAAGAAAAATACTAGCTCTCCGATTTCTTCATTTCACACAATTTAGTAATAATAAGAGAAATTCCCTTCCTCATAATAAGATAGTCCATTGATGAACTCATTGGGTTATTTACAGCCTGTTCAGGCAATAGAGGAAGATGAATAAACCCTACTTTGCAGGATAAAGCGTTTTCCTGGGTAGTAACATGGTGAAGTGAGTGATACATAATTTGATTACATCCGAATGTACCAGCGGAATAAGAAGTATAGCAGGGAATTTGATTGTCATTCAGAAATTGGACAAGATTAGTGACTGGAAGAGTACTGAAATATGCAGCCGGACCTTCTGATTCCAAAAGTTCATCGGTGGGTTTTGAACCACAGTTATAAGCTGTTCTCTTAGCATTGGCGAGATTAATTGCTATTCTTTCAATTGAAATTGCCGTTCGAGATGCCTGACCCATGTTAATGACAATTTCAGGTTTATAGGTATCTATCAATCGCGTAATTTCATGCTTTATCTCATTATAGCGAAGCGGTATTGTTTTTCCGATAACCGTTATTTTTGAGAATATCTGTGTATCTAAATCGTTTGCGATCATCCCTGAAGGATTTACAGAATACCCTCCAAAGGGTTCGAATCCCGTTAACAAAAGAATTGTCAGTTTCTAACCTCATTTACTTGGAAATTAATTATTAATACACGTAGAAATATTCATTATAGATTTTATGTAGGTGATCATAGAAGATGATTTGAATGTCGCAACGACCTCCTGCTTGGGATTCCTACGCTAAAAAATCAATTACTCCCCTATTTCAGGCCCATTACTTCTTTACTGTCTGGAGAAATTATCGATTATTACTTCATGGCTTGAATATTTCCCATGGATCGCTCCTAGAATTGGGTTCATCAACTGGCCAAATCTCTTTCAGATTAACTAAAAGATATCAATTATCTCCAACTCTTGTTGATACTTCAGCATATGCTCTCACCCTAGCAAAGCAATATTATAAAAAAAGAGGAGTTAAACTTAAAACTGTTAAAAGAAACATCCTTAAGCTTAATCTAGGCCAAAAATATGATTTTGTACACTCACATGGTCTGCTAGAACATTTTACTGGAGAAAACCAAGAAATAGTTCTCTTTAACCATTTAAAACATCTTAAAGAGGAAGGGTGGTTAATATGTTGGGTACCCACTCCTGATATTTTCTATCGATTAAATAGATGGTACCTAGAGTGTACAGGCCAATGGATATTTGGTTTTGAACGACCCCTTTCCATAAGAAGAATATCTACATTGTTTTATAGGAAGGAAATCAGAATTCACAAAATTTGCCACGTTCCTGGGTGGATTGGAGTTGCAGGACAATTCCAATAAATAAAATATTCTGTTCTATTGTTCACTTAAAATCCAAGTATCCCTCTTAAGAAAATGACAAACACAAAAACCTGTGCGATAGTAATCGTGAATCCTTCATAGATGTCTAATTTCTGGTCATCAGTCATCGAGGATTTTATCATAAACAGGAGCAACCAGGCAAACCCGAATTGTACCAGTAAAAAGGGCACGGGAAGCTCACCTGTTCCTTGGACATAATGTATCAATGGAATCCCACGAAAACTATTGCCAGCAATACCCAAGACAGCTCCGATATATGAGAATAAGGAAACTAATCCCGTCATAAGTAGGAGATTCTGCATGGTTCCTGCAATCAAATTTCCAAGTCCTAATTCAATTCCCCCTTCATGTTTGACAGCTAATAAAGCGATTGCATGTTCTGGAATTGATGCTGCGGCACCAATAAAGAAGGCTAATTGAAATTCGTTTAAATCAATCCCATGATCCAAAAATAGTTCCACAGATGACGAGATCATTTCACCAGCAAAAAATATCATCACAAAGGCCAAAACAAGGGTGAAAATCAAAAGCGAACGACTACCTAGGTGATCATTACCTGATGAGGTGGTAGGTGATTCAGGATCACGATTCTTTAGATTATGACGAATAATAAAGAAAAGATAGAAGAGATAGACGAGGACTGTAATTATACTCGCTTCATATGGAAGGTGAGGAATAGTCTTTTCTATAATCTGGTCAGCACTCATTGCGAGCTCAAAGGCTTCCAGACAAAAGAGAACAATCCCATAAACGAATATAGACCCAACTATTACTATTGCGACTCGTACTATTGGTACCTCAATATCAATAACTTCTTTGGGAATAATGATTGGTCCTTTGCGATAAAAATTTCCAAGCATCACTAAAATTCCAAGCATTAAGATATTAAAACCTGTTGCGATAATAATAAATGCAATTGCAAACTCTACTTTCCCATTGAGGATGGCAAATCCTCCAATAACTAATTCTGGAGAATTACTTGCTAAAGAAGAAAGTACTCCCGAGACGTAAGGAGTAAGTCTCATTCGTTTTCCAAAAACGTCTATTCCTTCAACAGCTTTTTCTGACGCGAGAATTGCAATTGCCAGACCTACAATCATAAAACAAATTAAGTAGAAAGTAGATAGGGTAAATTTGGTTAACCAGAAAATTATAATAAGGAAACCAAATAAGGGAAAAAGTATTTTATCGCGAATACCGAATTTCAACATCTCACCTGAATTAGTATAAGTGAAATAACAGACATTTGAATGTAAAATATTAATTTTGTTTATTTTGGGGGAAATCTAGACATTAAAATCCAGATATTTCCTTGGACTTTTTTATATCAGAGAAAATTGAGGGTTCATCTTCTGGATTAAAATCAAAGACTGTATCTAAGTCTAAAAATCGAGCAACTCTACCTGTTTTCCCATGAATAGACGTAGGCATACGTAATAATCGTCGTAAATCAATAGTGACTTTATGATCTATCCGAGGAGCCCAACGACGAATTACTTCATCGTACTTGTTTACACTCGCCAAGCTCTTGTTGAATCTTCTAATAAGATTTTCATCTACCTTTCCATCCTGATGTTTTAGCTGATTCACAATTTTTGATGCGGCACTCCCACTTAATCCAATCGCGACTAGATCTTTTCTCCGTACATCCTTTAAAGAGTATTTAAAAATTGTGTATTCTGTTCGTTTTCTAAACTCATATTTTAATTGCTTTCTATCTTGTACCCGAGCTGTTTCATCCTCTCCCTTGATTACAGATAAGTAATCTATAATTGATTGACGCAGATCACGATCTAAACTAATAGTTTCAGGATCACGAACCCATCCGTGAACCCCACGTCTTCCAGAAAATAACCAGACAATTTCCCTCATCCCAAAATCTCGTCGTAAGGTTTCATCAATGAGGCTAATAGAGACATTAATTAATTGCCAACAACGTATACACACTTGACCCGCGCCAGTACAGTCGCATACAAATTTCCGTACTGCGTCATAGTCATTTAAATCAATGTCAAATACTAATTCATGTCCTTTCCATTCTAATGTATGAATTGGATTCTGACGTGAAGGAGGATTTTCATAAACCGCTCCGATATACGCATCAGTTGGACATCGGTCGATTAAAAAGTCTTGTAAAGCTTTAGGGGTTTCAAATGATATATTTCTAAAAAACTTTCCACTCAAACTTACGAATCCGAACTCTCGTGTAGAAAAAGAAGAAAAATCGATCACCTGTGACAGATTTTGGACATCAAACGATGTTGAATAATAATCTCGGAGTTCTGTTCTTCGATTTGCAATAGTCATCGTATGTTTTTCTACTCCGTCGTTGGCTTTTCAGTAGACTCATTTTTGGATGTAAGATCCTCAATTTTCATAGCGAATCGTGTCCATTGAAGAGGATGAACTATTTTACGGTAAAAAGTTCTATTGTAAATTAGACGAAAGTACTGTGTACAGGCTTGAGTAGGATTACTACCACTTATAGATATTATCGAATTCAGTGGAGAATCACCAATAGATAGATTCTTTTTAGTTGTGTAGTAATTTTCTTTGAGGAACTCAGTTAATATTGTAGGAGCTAAATGTGTAAAAGGACAAAAATATCCAGTTGCAATTGTAGAGCATTGAGGCACATTGTAATCCTTTTTTCCTCCTTCTAGTCCGTAAAGATGACGAATTTGATAGCCTGAGGTTCGTTGAAACTCTGAAAACGTTTGTCCTACATTATCCACTGATTTCTCATACCAAAAATGTAGCTGCTCATTTACTGCCATTCCAAGTCGTTTAAGGAAAAAACCTAACTGAAGACGTTGAACATGAACTAACCGCCCCGTCTTTTCTAACTCAAAATAGAGTTGAACCATACACGGTGG
>JAEOTM010000044.1 GCA_016839815.1 Candidatus Hodarchaeota archaeon | reverse complement strand
TAAGTAGGGGTTCCTCGTGACAAAGCATTACTTCGAGACGTCGCTAATCGCCAACCATTTCCATCCAAAATTTCATCTGGAAAATAGACATAAAAATTGCTACTCCCATTACATTTAATACCAAAATAATCATTATTAATATCAATATCTGATTCCTGACGTTCTGTATCAATTATTAAATCATCTGTGCCCGTCTCATCAAAATATGCGAAACGTCCATAGATTCTGTGCGAATTGGATGAAGCTGCTCCATCAGCTACCAGAGCATATAACATAATGTCATAGTTCTCATTATACACAGCTATTTGGATACCTCCCGAGGCAGAATATGTACTACCTTGGTATTCAGAATTAAATATGATCTGGGTAAGCACTTCCCATTCTGAATCCTTTAGATGGATCTCCCTTCTATATAGACCAGCATAAACATTGTATGTTGGTCCAGATTCCCAAAACTCCGTACGAGTTACAAAACCCTCAGGAGCCCACGCACTAGTCTCAAAAGATGAATCTACCTCAACATTATATGAAAAAGATTCACCAGACGAGGTAGGGTCAAAGTTCGGATCACCATTCATTTGTGTCCAGTTAGCCAGGGTTTTCATTTCTTGTACCCAAGACCCCGCCTCAGGTAGGGGTGTAGACCCAACAGAGGACGAGAAATTGATATTTGTAACATGTAAATCTATGGGTGCTTCATAACGTTCATGCCACTTTAACACGAGGTAAGTAGGGGTTCCTCGTGACAAAGCATTACTTCGAGACGTCGCTAATCGCCAACCATTTCCATCTAAGATTTCATCTGGAAAATAGACGTAAAAATTATTACTCCCATCACATTTAATGCCAAAATAATCGTCATTGATATCAACATCTGATTCTTGGCGTTCTGTATCGATTATTAAATTATCTGTGCCCGTCTCATCATAAAAAGCGAAACGTCCATAGATCCTGTGTGAATTGGATGAACCTGCTCCATCAGCTACCATAGCATATAACATAATGTCATAGTTCTCATTATAGATAGCAATTCGTATACCTCCTGCAGCAGAATAAGTAGCTCCTTGAAATTCTGAATCAAATATAATCTTGGACATAACCTCCCATTCTGGATCTTGTAAATGAATTTCAGTCCTATGTAAACCTGCATAACGGTAATCGGATGCTCCGGAGTCCCAAAATCCAGTTCGATTAATGAATCCTTCGGGGGTCCATGCATTTATTCCAAAAGAAGAATCTACTGTTATATTATAATTTAGACCTCCATCCCCATCTATATCAAAATTCGGGTCATTATTTAATTGGTTCCAATTTTGAAAAGAGCTCATATTCTGCTGCCATGTGTAATCAGCAAAGTTAACCTTCTGATAGTTTGAAACAAATCTAAAATCAAGAAATGGACTATTTAGAAAAAATAATGAACTAAGGATTAGGAAAATAACACTAATAATAAAAATTATTTTATTGGTCCAATTTACCTTCAAATCTAAGTTACCCACCATCTTTAAATCCAATCCACCTTTAGAAAAAACTAATGACCTATTCAATATAGAAGTTATATAAGTAATGTTCCTCACAATTTCTTTAGAAAAACTTACGAAAAACTCTCAATAACCACGAATAATACTCACTCAAAAAAAATACTTTGAGAGCCTTGAATATTATCCCTATAAAGAATATTTAACTAAAATTAGGAACTTAAAGAAATTCTCTAGTAAGAGTTAACATTGGACCAACTAATGGTGAATGGCAAGCTGAAATGTATTCTCCAACTCTCATCAGCCTGGATCTGACAGAAAATAAAGTTATACCAAAAAAAACAATTAACCCTAAAATTGTTGACACATTTTTAGGAGGAAGAGGAATTGCGGTATATTTAAGCTATGAATCCATTCCTGTTGACACAAGTCCCCGCGGTTCAGGAAATAACATTATTTTTGGAACAGGAGTATTAACTGGATCGACATTTCCTTCCTCTGGTACAGCTATAGCTACTTTTAAATCACCTCATACGAATACACTATGTACCGCTACAAGTACAGGTTATTTTGGAGCGTACTTAAAGCATACTGGAAATGACTTTCTTCAGATTACTGGACAGGCTAAATCTCCTCAATACATTGTAATCGATGAGTTCGCTGATATTTCCCTAGAAACTGCATCTCAATTTTGGTTAAAATCTATCAATGCAACTGATCGGGAATTGAGAGAGAAGTATGGCCAGGACTCATGTATTGCCTGTATTGGTCCCGCAGCCATAAATCAAGTTACTTATTCGGGTGTTGTAGTTGATAAGGTTCATCATTTCCACCGTGGAGGATTAGGAAGTGTTCTTGCATCTAAAAACATAAAAGCAATTGTGTTTACGGAGCCCCCAACTCCTCGGGACCTTAATGGATTCAATGAAGATGAGTTTTCAAGATTTCAATCAATACTTCAGACCCACCCATGGTCTAATATGCTACAGTCTCAAGGTACATTCTCGACCATCTATTCGATGATTCAGGCACATGTCATTCCAACAAAAAATTGTACCCGCGAACTTCTACTACAAACAGATCAGGTTTCCTCATTTCATGGGTATGGTAAACCCTTTAATTGCTGGCAATGTCCTGTTAAATGTGAAAGAAACTCCTATCAAAACTTCATTGCATTAGGCCCAAATCTTAAGTTATTGGATCACAAATCTATTCAAAAGGCCATAGAAAAGTGTGATGAAGAAGGACTTGATCCTATATCAACAGGTGCAGCTTTAGCATCATTATTTCAAATTCAGGAAGACAAACGAAAACTTCTGAATATTAATCTAGGGTATAATCTGGGAGAAAGACAAATTTATTCATTAATTGAGGATATCGTTCAGAAAAAGGGATTAGGCGACCAGCTGGCTCGGAGTGAGAATTATCTCTATAAACAAACCAGCGAACCTTCCCCAATGATAAAAAACCAAATGCCAGGGATGTTTTACTTCCCCAATTGTCCAGCATTGAGTATGGAGCTCAGTTCTGCTCAATATGGAGCAATTCATAACAAAACTAGTGGTCTGATTTATCCAGAATGCCTTGGATTTCCATTTCGTCTCTCACCTAAGACCCTAAATGGAAAAATCCGTCTATTGATGTTATTTGAAAATTTATATGCAGTTTTAGACTCACTAATCTTATGTCCTCGTTTTATACCGATATTCTTGAAGTCTAATCTTGTTTTTAGGAATTTACCATCGAAATTTTCCGCATTTCTTATGGAACATATACCAAAAAGACTGTTTGATAAACTTATTCTGAATGATTCACAACTAGCGCAAATAATTCAACACCTAGTATCCTCTAGTGGATCAACTGACAATATTCTTGAGATTGGAAATAGAATAACGCTACTTGAACGTCTTTTCAATACACGATCTGGATTAACATCCTCTAATGACGTTTTTTCGCGATATATTGAAGGACAAAGTGACTTCTTCAAGATCCAAAATGAACTATTGAATTCATATTATAAAGAAAAAGGGTTGAATTCCAATGGTTTAGTCACTTTAGAGACTTTGAGGAAAGCAAGCCTTTTTGGTATTATTAGAATCTAAATCTATTCCCAGCTTCAAGTAGATTCTTTATTCAATCTGAGAGACGACCCCTTTAGCAGATTGAGCAAATTTAACAGATAGTTAACAAATTTACTATCGAATGTAGTAAATCCTACATCTTCAGGTAGAACTATAGCTTGATCTTCATCTCTGACTGCTAATATTCCGGAAATTCTTCCTGTTCCCTTAGATTTACGTAAATTAATGTTCACTTGTTTTCCAATCTCATTGAACCATTTTTTACCTTTTTTACTAAAATCATAACTCGTAAAAATCCAGATCCGTTTTTCAGAAGGCACACTTTTCAGATCAGTGGTTGATAGAATAGTAGGGTCAGCCATATACAATGTAACCTGTTTAGAAGCGTTTTTTATATATTCTATTAGGTATTCATTAATTGCGTTATTTGAGGATAATTTTAATAGTCGTAAATATGAGATAGATTCCCTACCAGCTAGTTCAGCTTCCAAGGCACCCAAAATCTCTGTTTGTTCAGCGTGCGAATCCTTAAGCCCAGTAAGTATTTCATTAGTCCTGTTTAAAAAATCCGAGAGGTATCTTTCTATCTCTGAATTAATTGATTGAATGAATTTAGTCATATTTCCCTTATTTTCTAATATTGACTTTTTAATTTCGTTATTATAAGATTCTAAGTCCTTGGATATATTTTTTGAGAAATCACTACTCAATCCATCCACTTTAGAACTGAGGTCGGTTTTTATAGAGGTTAAATGAACAGTAGTTTCTGTACCACTCCCTTTCATAGATTCCGTTAAATTTGTTAAAATGGACTGAATATCTTCTCGCGATTTGTTAACCTCATTAATGGCGCGTTGGATACTATCGGTAAAATCAAGAGAGAGTTGTTCAACATTCGTTGTTGATTCTTTGTTGAAACCTTCTGTAACCGCTTTTAAGCTATCTCTCAATTCTGAAAAATCTAACTGCTCTCTTTCCTCATTAAGATAATTGTGAAGATCTGTTGTAAGGGTCATTTGAAAGCTGGAAATTATGTCAGTCAATTCTTCAATTGCTTTGGTTAAATCCTCTTCCGATTGGCCATGGATTGCATCAAAAGAGGACTGTAGATCAGGGAGATTGTTTTCAAATTCTTCTAGCAGAGTCCGAATAGATTCCGATACAACCGATTTTAACCGTTTATTTGCTAGAGTGACCTTGGAATGAATTTCTTTTAGATTAAATGGATCTTCCTTACTTGAGTCAATGTGATAAATGGATTCGATTCTCTTCAAAGCTTGTTTAATGTTTGTTTCAACAATAACATCAAGATTTTCAATATTGGATTCAATCGCTTTGTTAAACTGAGTTAACAAATCCTGTAGCTTGGATCTAATACTGGATACTTGAGAGCTATAAGATGACATAAAATCAGTCATATTGTCGGATATAGTATCTTGTAGTTCAGCATTAGACGTATTCTTTTCTTCAACCAACTCATCAAATGCACTAGAAAATTGTTCAGTAATTTCAGGAATATTACTCTTGAATTCTTGATCGGATTTGGATACTACTCCTTTTAAATCTGCATTAAGCTGCTCTACAGTGCTTTCCAATTCATCCTTTAATGTGTCAATTTCTGTTCGAATTGATTGGAATGACGCTTCAATTTCTGAAGAAACAAATCCTGAGGCTACTCCGAGTTGATTTTCCAGTTCTGTTAGTGTATCCGAATAATAGAGATCAATATTTTCGCTTGTACGATTCAAATTGGTTAACATTGCTTGTAATGATTCATTTAAAATCGATTTAAGTTTATCCCCGCTTTCGTGAACCTGACGAAGTAATGTTGATACCTCAGCATTAGTTGAATCTGAAAAGCTACCGTGGTAGGAAAGAAGCTGTTCCATTGCTTCTTTTAAATTCTTATTTTGACTAGCTGCATCTGATTGGATCTGATTGATAAAGCCTAGTATATCCGTCGGTCCTTTTTCTTGATATTTGGTAATATTTTCCTTTTGTAACGAAAATACTTCATCTAAATTGCTTCGATTTTCCACAATAAACTCATTCAAGTTGGATTGGTTTTCCTCCAGAGTTTTCTCCAAATTTGTCTTGAAGTCGCTAAATGATGCTTTCTCTGAAAATGCCTCAATAGTTTCTATTAAAGCATCTTGTTGATTCTTGTTTTTAGTAGAGAGCTGCTCTAACTGATTTGTTAGTTCTAAATTATATTCAGATTTAACCTGACTGAATCCCTCCTTGATTACATTCAAAGTACGATCTAAATGGGTCTGAAGATTTTCGTTTAAAGAGTTAACGAACTCTTGTGCTTCTACTTGGCTCTGGGTAAATACAGTGCTAATTTCACTTCGTAGCTGAGTCAATTTACTCTGAAGAGATGTTTCAACAGCAGAGATATTCGTTACACCTTCAGAGGTCAACCGAGAATGAATACCTCCGACTCCAGATTCAATCCCCTCAAGTAACTGTTGGAAATTACGAGTTATCGCATCTAACTCTGTATTCATAACTTTAGCTCGTTGATCAAACCGATTCTGTACCTTACTTAGATAATCTTCTTGAAGAGTAGCTGTATTCTCTTGAAACTGATCTGAAGAGGCAATTACCTTTTGAATTTCGTTTCTGCTCTCGTCTAACGTTTCATTTGTTAACGATTCAATCCTCTGTTGGGTATCATTTAGAGTCTTGAATATCTTTGAGATTGAGCTCCCCGTTGATTCAGCGAATTCTTCTTGTAAACCCTTATTCGTACCTTCTAAGGATTCTTTTAGAGATATTCTGAACTGATTTGTACGCATTGGAATCGAAACAAGTAAATTTCTTAATAATTGCTCAATAGACTGAGAAAGATGTTGTAACTTGGTAATATCTGTTTTTTTCCGGTTAACTGACTGATCGATTAAATCGGAATATTTCTTGATTAACCCTTCAAACTCTGATCCTTGTTGGGTTAATTTTGCCTTTGCAGAAGATCTTAATGACTCAACAAGGTCAAGAACAGATTTCTGTGTATTACGAAAACTTGATTCGAGCTGGTTTAGCTCGGTAGTTTGTGCTGCTTGTAATTGACTTAAAAATAACTCTCTTACTGATTCAAGCTTTTGTTCTGTGGAAAGTTCCGAAACTTCAGTTTCAAGGACATCTAAAGAAACTTTTTGCTCTTTAATTAACTCTTTCGCATTCTCAGTAAATTCAGTAAACTCAGTCTTCATCTGTTCTGAACTTTCATTTATTGCTTTATCTGTTTGGTCAACAACAAGTTTTAAGGCTTCATTGATATCTTTATCAATTTCTTTCGATAAATCTGCAATAACCACCTTTAATGCATTGAGTATATCCTTTTCAAGAGAGGATCTAATGTGTTGACTTACATCATTCACAAATTCTTTCTCGTGTTTTCGTGATTCCTGCAAACCAGTACTTAAATTTGATTTAAGATCATTAGCAACAGTATCAGTAGTTGAATAGAATTCTTGGATTCTAGAAACGGATTCTGATTCAATTACTTCCAGTAACTCGTTGAATTGGTTTTGTATGCTATTGATTTTTTCAACAGAAATTTTTACAATCTCATTAAGTTCTTTTTCGTATTTACTAATCGACTTTTTAAGAGAACGAGTTCCAGAATCAGGCAAATTTTGAAATTCATCAGTTGCCCTACTCCAATGCTTGTCTAAATTCCCAATCCCTTCGGAAATATTTGCTTGAATAGAATTTTGAGTTTCTGCTATCTTTGTATTCATTGAAGTAACTACTTGATCTACCATTTCCTCTATCTGTGTTTGATTTAATTTATCTTTCCCTTCAATTGATTCTTTCAATGAGGCATCTAATTCTAGATTTTGTGTTTGTAGTGTTTTAAACCCTTCATCTACTGTTTCCTGAAATCGCTTTAATGCTTCTTCTACAGAATTCTTGGAATGTTGATATTCTCCTTTATAACCCTCTCTTACGCTTTCAATTTGATCCATATTTCCAGTAAGCATCTTGATTAATGTAGATACTGGTAATGTTGCAGAAACTAACTCTGTTTCGGCATCTATATGAATATATCCTTTTTTATTTAATTCTGCCAATGCTTGATCTGCTTTTTCCTCTTGAACTTCCGAGATAAGTATTAAATCATGCTTGGTTTGACTACCAAAGGATACCAAGGTGTTTAGGATCTTTGTCTCACTTTTTTTCAGAGTGAAACTAATTTCTGGTGTGGTCATTACTTATCAACTTTAACTTTCTTTTTCTTTATTGTATATAATCTTCAAAAATTGCATTCCCAATTCTTACCATGTTTGAACCCTCCTCGAGTGCAACAATATAATCATTACTCATACCCATGGACAAGGTTTCCATTTCAATATTATCTAGGTTGTCACATTGTTTGGCTAATGTGTCAAATAGCAAGCGCATACTTCTGAAATGTGGTCGTGTCTCTTCTGATGAAATAAAAGGTGCAATTGTCATCAATCCTTTAATTTGTAGATGTGACATTAATGCTAACTCTGTCATTACATCGAGTAAGAAGTTCTGCTCAGGGGGGAAACCAAACTTCGTTCCATCTTCTGATATATCTATCTGAATCAAACAATTTACCTGTTGATTGTTAATTGCAGCTCGTTTCTCAATTTCTCTTGCTAGTTTTAAATCAGATAGGGAATGAATTAATGTGAATTTTCCTAACGCTCGTTTTACTTTATTTCGTTGTAGATGTCCTATAAAATGCCACTCCACATCAGTACCTTTACATAGATCAATCTTTGAAAGTGCTTCCGAAATTCGATTTTCTCCATAGATTGAAGGTTTAGCTTGTCTCAAAAGCTCCAATATAATACTAATAGGCTGATTTTTCGTCACTAGTACCAATTGAGGTTTTTTTCCATCTCGTGTATACTGAGAAAGCTGTGAACAGACATTTTGATATCTTCTAACTATTTGTTGAACATCTGTAGTCACAGTCACTAATCATCCCCGCTATATGAGCTTCATTCTTCACTATTTGACAATTCTTTTTTTATGTCTTCATTTGTACTCTGTTCAAAAATGAATTAAGAGTATTTGTTTCAGTCCCAAATTGGATACAATCTTAACAGAAATCCCACTGGTAACTTAAATTTTATTATATTCTTGTTTAACAACGAGTCAAATTAAGAGACCTGATTTTATGAAATATATTGCACAACCCCAAATTTCGGAAGAGGAAATATCACTAGTTTCTTCAACAATACGTAATGGTCAATTTGTTGAAGGGAAAAACGCGAGAGCATTAGAAAAAGAGTTTGCTGAGTTTGTAGGTGCTAAACATGCTATCTGCGTAGTGAATGGAACGGCAGCATTACATCTTGCAATGGAGGCAACACAAATACCACCAGGAGCTGAAGTAATTACCCCAGCTTTCACTTTCATTGCCTCTGCAAATTCTATAACGTTTGGAGGAGGAATTCCAATTTTTGCGGAGATTGATCCAGAATCTTATACCATAGATCCTGAAAGTATTGAAAAATTAATCACTCCTCAGACGAAAGCAATTCTTCCTGTTCATATTTTCGGTTTACCGTGTAATATGAAATTAATTAATGAATTGGCTGAAGATTACAATCTAGTGATCATCGAGGATGCCTGTCAAGCTCATGGTGCGAAAATCAATAACAAGCATGTCGGAACATTCGGCGATATTGGCTGTTTTTCTTTTTATGCAACGAAAAACATGATTACAGGTGAGGGGGGAATGATTGTCACAGATGATGATGAACTTGCTGCAAGGATTCACAGCCTTAAAAATCATGGTCGGGGACCAAAAGGAGGATATGAGCATCATAGAATTGGTTATAACTTGCGTATGCCAGATCCTTTAGCAGCTATTGGTTTAATCCAGTTGAGAAAGCTGCCTTCAATGCTTGAAAAACGAAAAAGAAATGCTGAGACAATAAGACAGACAATATCAAATTTAGATTATGTGGATGTCCAAAAAACACCCAAGAACTATACTCACAGTCATTACGTTTGTGCTCCCGTAGTTGATGCTGATAAATTTTCTGTTGACGAAGTTATCCATCAATTGAAGGAGAAGGGTATTGCTTCAAGACGTATATATGCATTAGGATGTCATAAACAGCCAACCTATCTTCAAGGGCTGAAAAAATGGCGTTGGAGTCAATATGTGAAATATCCTGATTATAGTAAGGTCAATCTTCCCATTACAGAACAAATATCAGAAAATCACTTTGAGATCCCTATCCACCCAGGAGTAACCGAAATAGAAATTGGTCTGATTCAGACTGCATTAGAAGAGATTTTTGGCTGAATTCTAACTAATATGGCCAGGCATCCAATCGACAAGGTATTTCCTCCCAATCTCACTAAACTCACTCTTCATTTTATCTAACTTGTCAAAAAATGCTCCACTCATTGTATCTAGTTGTAATGTCTCTAAAATCTTATTTAACTTAGGTTGTGTATTCTTAATACCAGCAGTTAATCTTGAATATTCACCCAGCGGCTTCTGAGTTAACAATTCATTACCATATAATGATCGATTAGCAGTCAATCCTCCAGAAAGTATTTTATGACCTTCACCAGAATTAAAACTATTAGGGTCTTTACATAAGACTAAGAATTGATCAAAACTTTCTTTGTAAGGATGAAAAATATTTCTAGAGATGACACCACGAAGATACATTTGCGTTGTAGACTTTTCTTGTATCAGAGAAAAGGGAATGGATGTCATATATTCAGTCATCCGCATCTTTTCGCTTTTCAGGACCTGCTCTGTTTCATCTTGAGCGCGATGATACACATCAAAGGGTAATACCATCCCAGTTAGTTCTCTATAGTCTGTAACTATTGAACCTGCACCTAGTTCAAATTTTACCCAGTAAATTCCTAATCCAGTAATTAGGAAGAAGGGTTCACCAGTCGTTTCTTCAAATCCAGTCATTGCTAATTCTGGAAGGAATATAATAGTGTCTTGAAAGATTTTCTGTACTGGTTGGTTCAGATAAAACCCATTGAATGATGAGTCAATCATTCTCCGCCAGGAAGGAATAAATAAAAGCTGATCAAGGGCACCAAAAACCGATTCACGAAGTCTTTTGATTTCTTTTTCAATTTCATTGGTTCGATTTTGGATTTTTTCGAAAATAGCTTGTTTATTGTAGGAACCTACCCGATAAGGAAATTCATTGTCACTTTGGAAGCGTTTAAATTCCCGAATTGAAATTCCAGTTAGTTCTTCAAGGTTTGCATACGAAAGATTCTGCTCATAGTATGCCTTTGTCCCTTCTAAGATCTTTTTTTCTTTGTCTAATTCAGCGATTTTCTCAGATATTTCTCTCTCTCGTTGTGACATAACTGGTCTGTCCAAACATTATTGTCTTTCGCTATTATCGAACGAATCCAATAATTTCTTTACTACGAATTTCCATTTCTTCATAATTTGTTGCATTCTTAAACATCTTGTTGAGTTCTGAAATGGGAACCATCTGTCTCAATCTTAATACTTCAACTAAAGCAAATAAATAGTCTTCACCTACATTAATTATCTTAGCTATTTCTTTAGCTTTTCCTTGCCTTCCTGAAAGACAATAGGCTTTCAAATTCGTCAATTTCGCAGTAAATGATAATAGTTCTCCTTTCAGATAAAGAAATGCCACTCCTTCGTCAGATATTTCACGGGCTTTTTTCAAAAAAGTGTTAAAAGTCTTTTCAACTCTTTCTGATCCAGCATAATTTGCATATCTGGATTCTCTTCCTACACCCACCAAAGCTATGGGGTCATAATAAAGATGCCTACGTTGGTTTTGGTTTTCATCTAAAAGAATAATATCAGCCCGAGGAATGTTAAATACTGCCGTATCGTCTTTATTTTCCAAATTAATAGAAATTCTAACATCCAACTCTTCTTCTGTATTAAATTCACGTAGTAAATCGGATATTTCTAAAAGAAATTCAATATTGGGTCCAACTAAAATGACTGGAATCTTTGCCATCATTCCAAAAAATAACTGAAGTAACGGATCTGTAAATGAACGTCTTCCCTTTTTTGCAGGAAAAAGGCTAAAGAGACTGCTTAAGTTAAATTCGATTTCTTTTTCAGCAATAATTTCCGATTTTGCGGCCTTTGTTAGTTTTCCCCATCCTTCCAATTCAGTAGCTATATTTTTAGGAAGAGGGTTTCCAAAAACGTACTCCTTGTTAAGTAGTGCTTTGATTCGTAAGGCGGATTGAGAAAGTAGTGCAGCATTAGCGTATAATGTCGAATTTTCTGTTTTAGGTACCACAGCACTCAATGTAATTACTCGAAGCTCTCCAGTTTCTGTTCGTTGATTCAAAGTAGTGTAATAAATAAACGAAATCAGATTTTCATCAGGAAAAGGTATTATTGCCTCTCCTTCCATATTTTCAGAAGTATTAGAACGAATACTTGTTAGAGTGGAGACAATGGATTTCACAGCGATTTTTTTTGAGATAACAGGATCATTAATCGTTGCAAAAACCGCTATGGGTCCCGCTCTCTCGTCAAAAGCAGAAAAAACAACGTCAGCCATGTCTAACCGTCATCCAAACCAATTTAAATTTTATCATTATCATTAGAATTTATATCTGGAAGAGAACTCATAAGCACTTTATATTAATATTCGTAAATTTGAATTAATCCTTACTATATGGAAATGGTTTTTCTATTGAAAAATCTCAACAAGCAAATTTCATTGTTAGATGTTGACAAAGAATATTTTAATAGGCTTTTGAAGGTGTTTTATTTTGAAGATACTTTTTTCTAATAAATGTGCCTATATGAGCAGCTTCATCCTTATGTTCCACTCCTCTTATTAGGATATTTCCCCCACGAAATATCGTTGTAACAATCTGGTCAGTATATTTGAATGTAATTGCCAATTTTCCTTGTTTAACCATTTGATAATCATTAAGTAGGGAATCAGCTATACTTTCTAGTTCAATATGCTCTTTACCTTCAGGAACGATCATAAAAGAGTCTGTTCCACATAATTCAACTGAAGAGTATGATTTTACAGGAGGAACTTCCTGGAAACTCTCGGTTAC
>JAEOTM010000123.1 GCA_016839815.1 Candidatus Hodarchaeota archaeon | reverse complement strand
TGCAGCAATTGGTTTATCTATTGTAACGGGTATGGTCCCTGCATTACGAGCAAGAGGGATTTCAATAATCGAAATTGTCCGTGGGTCGAAATCGAAAACTACTAAAACTTTATTAAATGGTAATAAACCTAAATGGCCGTTCCTCCTAGGAGGTATATTTCTTTTTCTAGGATTACTAACTTTGATTGAACTGATCCAAGCAGGTCAACCATTCTATGCTCCAGAAGGTTATCGTAATATTGAACGAGAGGCTGCACAGAATTTCCAAGCATTATTCTATGTTGGATTGGGAATAATTTTTCTTAGTTTCAGGGTACAACAATATCGAAGATCATGCTTGACAGTTGGAGGTCTTCTATTAATTGCTCTTACAATCTGGGGATTTCAAGTAACTATTGATTGGGCGAATGAGGGTCTTAATGCGAATAATGTAGCTATGACTGGTTTACTGTCTGCAGTAATTGGTGCTACAACAATAGTGGGAGCTAATTTGGAAACACTTACCGCTGGTCTTAGAAGAATCTTTTCTTTAAGTAAGAAAACAAGAGCTACTGGATTAGTTGCCACTCGTTATATTAATGCCAGAAAATCCCGTGCAGTTTTGACTTTCGCTACTTTTGCTGTTATTCTCTCTCTTAATTTCTTCATTGGTTCATATGCTGAGACTCAAATCAAAGGTTCAAGTCATACCTGGGAATCCTATATGTCTGGAGTCTCCCTCGTTGTAGAGTCTCAATCCCCCTTTAATCTTTCCGTCGTCGATTATCCGGAGATTCTTCAAAACCGATTTAGTGAGATTAAACAAGTATACCCGTTAGATGTTGGTATGATTCTACCCTTTGATGGAGCTATTTCCGAAATTTCTCTTGAAAAAGATATTTTCCAATCTAAACTTGTGGCTATAAATCGTTCTACATTCGTAAATGAGGATGAAGAGGTTTTATATCCCTTTACGTTTGACGATATACTAGCAAATTACACAAAACTTTCGATGATCAATCGAATGAAATCTCAAGAAGCGGCACGTGAAGAGTCAAAGGATTTTTGGGAAATTTTCTTAGGTGGACAAAAAATACATCGATTAACAAAATTACCTGTGGATTCTGAGGATCCAAATGGATTGCCTATATTTCTAGGTGAACGTCTCTATTTTCTCGATATTGGGGATATTGTGAGTTTTCCTACCACAAATGGAAGTTTAATAGAGATGATCTATGGTGGATCGTTAAATTATTTCCCATCGTTTGATATGAGATCAAATGATTACAGCCTCGGAATCATTGTTAGCAGTGATTTTGCTTCCCAATTTTCAATTCTGGGATTTGGAACTAGGGAATTTATGATTGAAACAAATAATGGTTATGAGTACGATGAAAATGAAGTGCTTAGCGGAAAAATAGAAGAATTTTCCAATCTTAAGGCTTCTGACTCTCTATTGGTATTAGGGGATGGAAGTTTTTATGGCATTACTTCCTATCATCTGTGGGACGTTTTTTACCATTCTTATTCTACAAATGCAAACGCTTTGAATTTCCTGCAAACATTCATTGCATCTGGGTTGGTTATCGGGGTGATTGGACTTTTAGTTGTCTCTCATAGATCAGTAAAAGAACGAAAACGAGAAATTGGAATGTTGAGATCAGTCGGTTTTTCAAAGAAAGCAGTTTCCCTAGCAGTATTATTAGAATTACTTTTTTTGGGAATATTAGGATATTTGGTTGGTTTCTTAACGGGAAATTATCTAGCTTGGGTTTTTGCAGATATTGTGAATTGGAATTTAGCGATTCCATGGGCTCAAGTGAGTTTGTATGGAGTCTTTATCATGGGTTCAGTTATGCTTGCTGCTTTAATACCAGGTTGGTTGGCTGCACGAATTCCTCCAAGTGAGGCTTTAAGGTATCATGGATAGGAGTATGTAAACAGATGACTGATGAAATTTTAATTTTAGAAGATTTACATAAGGTATATAGTGAAGGAACTCCCAATTCTGTTCATGCTTTACGAGGAATCAATCTGAAGATTAAACACGGTGAAATGGTCGCAATAATGGGGCCATCAGGTTGTGGGAAAACTACGATGCTCAATATATGTGGTGGTCTTGATACTCCGACTTCAGGGACAGTAAAAATTAACGGTACTGATATTTCTATTTATGATGACACACAAATGACTCGTTTTCGTCGTGATAATGTTGGATATGTCTTTCAGTTATTCAATTTATTCGATTATATGAATGCACAAGAAAATGTGATGATCCCTCTGCTAGCGCAGGGTATGAGATATTCTGAAGCGTCTCGTAGAGCAACAATGATTTTACGTGAAGTTGGACTAGGAGATAGAGTTTATCATTCCCCATTTGAGCTATCAAGTGGCCAGCAACAAAGAGTAGCCGTTTCAAGAGCATTGGTAACTCATCCAGCGATAATTTTAGGAGATGAACCAACAGGAGATTTGGATTCGGTTACTTCAAAAGATATAATGGATATGTTTAAACGTATTAACATCGATAATAGACAGACCCTCATACTTGTAACTCATTCAAAGTGGATTGGAGATCAATGTGACCGAATTATTGAGCTTCGTGATGGTCGTGTTGTAGGTGAATGATTCAAATGGGTAATAATTTAGATTGGAATACTGATTTACAAGTCGGTTTTCTTATTGATAAACTGGATCATTTTGGTAACGATAAACTTCAGAAAAAACTTCGTAAGCTATTAAAAAAGAAATTTAATGACAAAAAAATGAGACCTGAAGTTGTAGAATTTAATACATTCATATTAGCCAAAGCTCATTGTAATAATGGTGATTTTGATAAATCAGAATCAAGGATAACCACTGAAAAGAATCTGCATTCATTATACCAAGATTATGTAAAGCGATCATCAAAGCTCCTGCGTTCACGAACTAAGCGTAATCGTTCTGAGATTGAATCACATGGAATCTTGGAAAAATTCCTTACTTCGATTCCTAAATGCCCTGATAATCCAGGACATATCATTAGCGAAGAGAATCGGAAAATGATTGACTTTATTGAGAAGAGTTTTTTACACATTATTGAACGATCGTGGATAATATTCTGGGCCTTTAAACAAAAAGGTGAGGATCGTATCATTATCCAGAATGAAATATTTCATCGAAATTATGATAGGAAGAGTTCTTCATCAGCCTTGCATGCATTTGATGAGTTATTAATTTTAAACTTCACTCGCCCACTATTAAAATCATTTGACCACCTTCTTCAAAATATTAATAATCGGGTGGAAAATATAGAAGATGCATTTAAAGGATCAATAAAAATAGGAATTACTAATCCTGAGTTAGCTTCAGAAGCTTTTGGAATTCTTATTGGAGAATTAGTTGGGGGAATCGATGCTATCCATACGATCATTAGACAAATCACTCGAATTGAAGAAATTCAAAATTCAGCTAAACAGGAGATTCTAATTCTTAATGGGTTCGGAGAGGAAATTAGAAAAACTGTGAATAATGGGAGGAATCTACAAGAAATGAAAAGTAAGTTTCAGGGGATTATTACAACTTTAAAAAATTTACAAATATCAATCAGAGAACTCATCAATCAGACTAAAGAGGGAAATATTGAGATAAATCTGGATAATTTTCATTCAGCGGTAATAGCGCTACCCATTCAATTACGAGAGGTGAAAATCTGGGCAGATCGATTCATGGATATTGCTTTCTTGTCTCCAGAATCAGGAGGGGAACTTTCGATGTTATCCAAGGAATATAGCTCGTTAGATCAGGAACATGATGAGGATATTATTATTAAAGCAAGGGGACTTCATAAAACATATAGACCATCTACTAGTACTGTTTATGCCCTTAGAGGGGCAAATTTAAATGTAAGAGAAGGAGAATTTCTAGCAATATTGGGACCTTCGGGATCAGGAAAAACAACCCTCATAAACATGATGGCTGGATTGGATATGCCAGATCGAGGACAAGTTTATCTCAGGGGTAAAGCTATTTCATCAATGAGTGATAATGAGCTGTCAGAATACCGTAGAAATCATATAGGATTTGTTTTTCAAAGTTATTTACTCGATCCTCGTTTAAGTGTATACGAAAACGTAGCTCTTCCAGCTAAAATGGCTGGAAAAACAGAAAACTTACAGACACGCGTTGTTGAATTACTAGATAATCTTGGCTTAAAAGAATACGCAAATCAGGATCCTACAAAGCTTTCCGGGGGGCAGCTACAACGTGTTATTATTGCCCGTTCCTGTATAAATTTCCCTCATGTTGTGTTTGCAGATGAACCAACAGGAGATTTAGATAGTGAAACGGGGAAACAAGTCTTATTATATTTCCGAAAACTCTGCGATGAAAAGGGTATTGCTTTTGTTGTAGTTACTCATGATCAAGAGATGTCTTCTTTTGCAGATAGAGTTTTTCGGATGAAAGATGGGCAGATTGTAGGATAATAATTAAGATATGTGATTTTCGAAACCCAGTTATTGCATTAATGATGATTTCTGCAATTGGAATAAATTAAATGAACCAATTTAATCAACAAGTTTCATCAATTTGATTCAATATCTCCCAACTTCGCAAAGAGCTGGTTATTGCACATACATTATATAAAAAATAACAGAAGGTAACAAGATCCCGTCAAAAAATGATATTTTCATTTACCTATAAGAAGACACAAGGATTATCACAAGGATTATACTTACTAAAAAAGTAAAAATCCCAGAAATTGCAATTAGTTCATCTAAAATTCAGTTCTCCGTAGGATAATCTGGTGTGTATCTCTTATTCTCTGTCTGGAATAAAAGTTGGCTTCCTAGTAAGAAGTGAAGTCTTAATTTAATTCTTATTGAGGATAGGAGAAATACATACTTCCTGCGAGGATAAATACCCATAATTGATAGGCATATATTGTCATTCTCTCAAATAATCCCAACATCTCAATACCATCTGCCATCATTATACCTGTTAAAATGCCACCCGAAATCATTAGAATTACTGTTAATACTGAGTAAAATACGAACGGTTTTGACTGCTTCTCCTTGTAGATTCCTATTCCAATCATAGGAATTGCTAGAACAATCAGCAGGATATTAACTAAGGTTATATATTTATGCATTTCCCCTGCAAAGGTTGCAGGTTCTCCAAAAGGATCCATAGGGAAAATCGTGCCAGTCAATGCTGAAAATATCCCTAAAAGAATAATAAAAAGTCCTCCTAAGAAAATTAATCTATGAGTATAGAAGGTATATTGGAAGATAAGCCCAAAACCAAATAATACCAATCCTGTTGCAGCAACTAAAAACAGAAAGCTTAGTAAAACAGCATTTTCAGCTCCAGCTTGAGTTAATTCACTCACAGCATTAATTATTTGGTTGTATCCAGGAGTTATGAGTGTTCCTATGATATCATTTAACAAGAACACAACAGGCCCAAAAATTCCACCCAAATATAGACTTCTCTTGAGTTTTTGGTTCTTTTCTGACATTTTTAACCACTCCAATATTTGCATAAAGGTGGACAAACTGATATGGTTGCATCTTTTTATAGATTGATATATCGTTTTGTCTCCAAACACCTCTTTGAGGACTTTCAAGGACTCAATCTCTTTTCTCAGGGTAAGAAGAAAGGAATCACTCATTATTTTATTTTTAAAGGCTAAAAAAAGCGACATTTGGTACTGAAAACTATCCTAATGAGTAATCTACACTCTATCGATTTCTTCCATTCAATAGCTATAAATAGGTGGATGTCTAGAATTATAATATCAGAAATAATGAATTTGGATGATATAATTTCATGAGTAATCTGTCTAAACATCTACAAACGACTGTACCTTATGAACCCTTGTTACTCGATGCATTAAAGGGAGAGGATAATGGAATTACTGAACAACATGCCCGCATTTTAGCATCACTGTTCAAACTTGGAGGATATACAACTTTAAATGTCTTAGTTTCTTTGGTTAAATTCGCTCAACCCACAGTTAGCTTACGAGTACAGGAATTAGAGAATTATGGGTATTTACGGAAAAATCCTGAAATGATTCCTACCCCTTTAGTTCTAACTTTAAATACAACCGATTTGAAAGATCATCTAGACCAGAAGGCAACAACTCAGAGAAATGCTATTGATTTTCTATTCAAAATTCATAATGAAGGTATTGAATATAGTTCTGTCCATGATACGTTTGTGAAAGCCTTTAGAATCCTATATCCTCATGATTTAGATTTTGCTGATTTACTTGCTTATACTTACCTTCATTTGAATATTTCAAGTATAAAATTGTTAAAACTTCTTAATGCTAAAAAAAAGTTCACTAGTAAAAATTATGAGGAACTATTGGCTTCAGGAAACGATGTTTTCCACATAATTCATAAAAAACAAAAGAAAAGCGATATAAATATCAGACCTCGTTTACCATTAGATAAATTACTGCAACATCGCAAATACTACTTAGAAATGGTATCTAATCACTATTCTAAACAACTAGAAGAATTAAGTACTTTTATGCTTTCTGAATATGATTCTTTCATCCCTCATCAATATTTAAACTTCTTCTCTGAGATTAAAGCTAAAGTTGGAATGTGTTTACGACACTATTCTAGCGTTAAGCTAATTAACAATGGTATTCTTAGCAAGAAGTTTCCCGAAAATAATTTAGTACAATTAATTGGAGAAAGAAAAGAGATTACCACCAAACATCAACTTTTCATTTTAACTACTGAAGATATAACTATTTCAGAGCCTCTTGGACAAAACCAATATAAGATCAAAAAAATCGAAAAACCGACGAGGAGAGATTATTCTACGCGAGACTTTATAATATTTGAAGATCGGGGTTGTCTAATTATTCCTGAGAGGTCAGAGAGCCACCCCTATTACTACATCGGTCCACGTTTTATTAAGACAGTGAATGACTATTTCGACTCCAGATGGTGAATTACCGTGTTAACTGATTTTTTGAGATTGGTAAAAGGATTTGTATTATTTATTGGTCCTTCAGAAGCAGGAAAGACGAGTATATTACGTCGATTAGTTACAGGGAAGTTCGAGGAACATGAACCAACCCTGGGTTTCCGGGAAGAAAATATTGCTAAAGTACGGGTTCTGGAAATTGGTGGACAGGAATCATTTAGAAAATATTGGAAAGATGCGCTCGATCAAAAACCAGTCAAGATTTTCTTTGTTATAGACATTTCTAAGGAATCCGATCACCAAGAATATCAGCAGTTTCTCCAAAACTTTCCATCAGCCAGTAAACGTACAGTACTGACAGCAAATAAATTCGACTTAATAAATAGCATTCCTGCTAAAGTCAATGAGATTGAATCCGCCATTGTTTGTAGTGCAAAGGAAAATGACGGAATATTTGATATTCTTGAATCAATTGCAAGTATGAGGGAAAAAGCAGAATCAAAACTTTCTCAATCAAGAGTGCTAGAACTTGATAAAGCAGATTCAATAGAAAATAAAGCAGAATCGATTATTAAAGAATTTCAAGACAAGTTCTGACTAGCTTTTTATTACTCTTCTAGGACTAAATCCATCTCAATTGGTTTATAATCTAAAAGAATTTGACGCACTTTTTCATGGATTATATCAAAACCTCTAAGGATAAGATCATCTATATCTAACTCATTCAGAGTTTTTCCTAAGTAATCTTCAATTTTTTGTTTTTGAAGCATGAAAAGAACATCAAATTGTCTTGGATAGTAAACTAGTAGTAAAGCTGGGGTTTCTCCTTGCTGTTGTACTATTCGAGAGTCAACAACCTGTGAATCATGAATTTTAAATCCATAAACTACATTGTACCATTCGTTTCCATCCTGATCAGGGGGATGAGGGAATGGACCATAGATTATTTCATATTTACTACGCTGTACTAAAACGGCTCCATACTCGAGACCAGAAAGCAACGATAAATTATCATAAGGACAATCCTCATTTTTTTGACGAATAATCAATCCCTTATCGGTAAAAGTTCCTAAACAAAAACCGACTTTTAATTCTTTCACTTTGAGTGCTAATTCAGCCGCTGTTAACCGTTTCCGAAGTAGATATACTACGGATATTAATCCAATAATAGCAAGCACTAGAACAAAAATTATAGTTGTCTCTAAAGGAGGAGCAGTGACATTTTCTATAGTAAAACTAAATGTAGTTTCATATCGAATATACTCATCCAATCCTCCTCTTGCTTCTATCCTTAATCTATAATTAGATCCATCTTTAACCGTTGTTGTGTCCCATGTATAAGATGAAGAAGAGAGATTCATGACTATAGGCTCCCAACCCTCAATTGAAGAATAAAAAACATTGTAGGTTACTGGAAATCCCTTGAAATCAAATGATTCTATCCAAGAAAGAAATACATTCCCACTTAAAATTTCTCCTTCTATCGGTGATATCAGAACAGGTTCAGGATTAAGATAATGATTATCAATCTCAAAAGTTCCATTGAAATAATTCTCCCATTTTAGATTGTGGAAATTATGTGTAATAATTTTGAGATAGTAGGTTCCATCCGAATACTCGGATGTATTCCAATTAACTGTCTCTCCGAAGACCCAAGCTTGCACTAAATGCCATGAAATGTTATTTTCTGAAATAAATATGGAATAGAATAAATCTCTGATATGTAGGGGAAAAGTAGCTTTCCAGGAAATTATGGAATTTTTTCTAAGACTCTCATTATTAGTTGGAGAGGTAATTGTTAATCCGCTAACTCCTTCATAGTAGACAAATTTATCCGAGTAAACAACTTTGAGTATTCCTTCCTCACTTCTTGCTGAAATTTTGATTAAATATTGATAAGATGCTAGGAGATTTGTAAAATTACAAGAATAAGACTGATTATTAATTCCCGAAACTACTTCTATCCAATCCTTTCCCGCATTAGGCGAGATACTAATCGTGTATGTTAAATTCCAATTGTTATTGTCATTAATATTCCATTGAAGTGATAGAAACAACCCGAAATCTTCACTAAACGAAAAAAGATCCAAATTTGAAAAGAGTTGACAATAATCTAATTGTGGAATTGAATCGTTAGTACCAGCGTTTCCTTCGAGTAGATAAGAAGAAGCGTTATTACCCCAGTAATTATGTTCAATTATATGAGGGATACCGATATTATCATTGGAGAGTCCTTGAATTCCTAATCCATTATTATTCACAAAATCATTCCATCTCACCGAATTGTTCTCACAATTCTCTAAGCTTATTCCGTACTCATCGTTGTTTATTACAATGTTACTCGTTAATAAACAGTCATTTGAATTGATAATCTGTAATCCATTGGTAGAACTTCCTTCAATTTTGTTATCAAAGATCTGTAAAAAATTAGAATTACTAAGGATATCTATTCCTGTATCACAGCCCCATAGATGATTCTTGGAGATCGAACAATTCGTAGTAGATGCGAATCTTAAACCCGTTAGAACGCTAGATTGCACTAAATTGTTTGAAATCGTAGACATAGAGACATTTTCCAACGAAACACCGAAACTATTTGCTAGAATTACTCTATTACTAAGAATGGAGCAACTTTCTGAATTTTCAATCCTAATCCCTTCAAGACCAGTACTTGTTATTTGATTGAAGGATAGTAAAATATCTGTACAACTATCTAGAGAAAAACCAATTCCGTAATTCTCTACTAGAACATTTTCGAGAATTTTTCCGTTCTCTGCATAGTTCAATTTTACTGCATCGTTCTGACCACCATGTCCAGAATAGTGTATGATATTGCTTTCAATGGTGAAATTGTAAGTATCAACGATACTAATACTATGCTGGTTTGAATTATTAATTGAGTTTCCTATAATACTAATACCAAGACATGAATCCACAATAATAGCATTACCATATGCGTTTGTGATGCTATTATTATAGATAATCGCATTTGCAACGTTTCTGAGGATAATTCCATCATTGGGATTATGAAATGTGTTATTCACAATTAAGAAGTATACATTCGTATTAGAAATGAAGATCTTTCCCTGTGGAAAGATTAGATCTGAAATAATATACGGATTAGAAACGGTACCTGTACCTGGCCAATGTCTCTCGGAAGCTATCCTGTTAAATTGTTCATCAGTTTCAATTAAAATCGCTGAATCTGCTTTTACTTCATCTATATTAGAATTAGAGGACACTTGATAGTCAACAGAAGGAGAAATGCTGCAATGACTGATTCCTGTAAAAAAATCCCCGTTCCCTAGCAATAACGTTCCAAGTATAATCGCAGAAAGTATTGTCCAACTGCTATTAAAATATCTCCTGCTCATTATTGTCTCTTTCCTTCTGATTTTCGATCTAATAAGTATTATTATTTTGAAGATTAAAATCGGTCACTCTCAATTCATTGTAGATCAGACTTCTTGACAAATTATAGAAAAAAAAGAGAAAGAAAAACGTTATTCTATTTTTCTTTCTTTCGAGTTCTCCTTGAAATTATTGCTAGTGAAAACAAGAACACTATTAACCCTATTGATGTTGCAGAATCAGTTGTTGTAGTATCATCGGTAGTGTCATCAGTAGTTTCTACCGGTACAGTAGTTGTAGTAGTTGTAGTAGTTGTAGTAGTGGTGGTAGTGGTTGGAGGGGGTAGCTCTGGTAACACAAGTTTCATAAAGCCAGTATCTGCTCCATTGACAGTTTCAGGATTGGGTGTATCGTCAAATTCCGAATCATAGGCATCTGGCGTGACAGGAAAATTCGAAGATGTGGTAAAGAAGGTCATGTAAGCTACGGTAGGACTAACTAAGATGAATCCTTCGCCAAAATCACTTACACCGCTTGTTTCTTCAGTTACTTCAATTCCTCCAATTAATGTCGAAAATAATAACTCCGAGCCATCAGATTCAAGAACTCCGAGGATAATATCTGTTCGACCACCATGATAAGAAGAATCATCAGTCACTGGCCAACCAGTTCCCCAAGTGCATCCAGTAAAGTAGATACGTGAAGAAGCTTCATCAATAGCCGAGTAATAGACTAGATCCCTTGTTGGGCCTCCTAGTAATGTCGAAAATAGCAGTTGACTGCCATTCGCTGCAATTTTGGTTATGAAAATATCAAAATCCCCTTGAAGCACTCTTTGATGAGCATTTTCTGATGTTGGAAAATCTTCCGATTCAGTTCCTCCTTCGAGAATGATATTATCATCTGCATCGAACAGGATCTCTAAAGGCCAATCTATCATACTTCCTCCAAGATAAGAAGCAAATATTATTGACCCGTCAGAAGCTAGTTTCATAAAAAAACCATCTACAACACCTGAGAACGAAGTATCCCATGCATCAACTGTGACTGGAAAATCATCAGCTCTAGTACCTCCAGCGAGTATAATGTTATCTGAAGAATCAATAGCTATATGGTAAGATCCATCTGCTGCCTCTTCTCCTCCAATGAAGGAACTATATAGTAACGTTGATCCATCGTTTGATAGTTTCAGTACATATGCTTCTGAAAGTAACCCATTTATCGAATCAATCTGAACGGGATTGAATGTGCTATCTATCGCGTCAGGTGTTGTTGGAAACGTAGCGGACTCTGTAGCTCCAGTTACCCAAATATTATTTTCCGAGTCAAGAGCTATTCCCCTAAAATATTCTTCATTACTTCCACCAAAATAGGTTGTGAAAAGAATTGTACCATTTTTCGCTAGTTTACATATATAACCATCATGACCACCGCTATATGTGGTATCATAAGCACCTGGTGTCGCAAAATTTGATCCCACGGTAGTCCATCCCCCAACATAGAGATTATCTTCCTCATCTATCTCACAGTACGTTCCCATTGTCACCCCAGCACCACCAATTGCTCTAATGAAGATTGGTTCTGTCAAGTTGTCTTTATTAAATTTTGCCACATATACCCAATCATCTATAGTACCTGTCACACTTGGTCCCATGGTGACTGGAAAATCATTCGATGTAGTCATTCCAACCCATGTGGGGTTACCTTGACTATCCAACAGTATGACTCCTCCTTCATCATTTTCGCTACCTCCTAAAAATGTGGAGTATTCGATGTAATCTACCTGACTTGCGGAGGGATAAGCGCTATTCGTTTGCATAGCACTCGATCCTATCATGAAAATAGGACATACTATAAGGAATATGACCGATATTTCCGCCATAACCTTATTCATTCGTTTTACCATATTCTATTCTCCTAAAATATTTTGTTTGAAAACACTTTTGCATGAAATTTCAAACAGAAAACTGATTAATTCTTACATTATAAAAAGCTTTCTATCTAAAATTATAATATGAAAACGCGTAAATCAATATGTTTTTTATCGAATCCATTGAAAAATCTATAAAAAATAATTTATCACTATCAAGTGAGAACAAAGATGAGAAATTCTTATTAAACTAAATATAATTATTGATCATGGAATTTAATAAAAAATGACTTCCAAAAACTTGATAGAAATTCCAATGATTCCTTTCAATTTTAAATTTAATAATATTTAGAATTTTTATCTTAGAATTAAACTCTTTGAAGAATAATAACCTTTGATTATTTTATATATGCTCTAAGAAATTATGTGAACTCAGTTTCAATACGTTTTATCCCTCTCTTATCTAAAATGAAACGCACACGATTGATATCGGATATTTTTCCCTTCAAACTATGGTGGGTGAATCTTACGATAAGATTCAGATGGTAGACTCTTGCTGCGTTAATGAATTCAACTTCTTGCTCTTCACTATTATACCACTGATATGTATTATATGGTTCCTCAATCTTAGAAAGAAAATTGCTTACATCGAAGCGAATGATATCACTTGTATTCAAAACACGGGAATGGAACTCGGAAATTGCTTTAGGATATAATTTGATAGATTTATTATACTTAATAATATTTTCAGGCCTTCCTTCTCCATCAATTTTCGTCATATGTGAACTACTTCTGTGTTTAATGATATCCTGAGGGGGGGTCTTTATAAAACGAAATGATTCTTTTGAATAACCGATTTTATTCCCTTCATTATCTTTAATTGTAGATCTGTAGTCGTAAGGATTTCTGAACCTACCTTCCTGTCCAAATATGAGTCTTAACCAATCTTTCAAGCGATCTTTTATCATGTAAGATACAACACGGGCAGTTATGAATGGTAAAGTGTAATCTTCAAAAAATAATTGGACCACATAGGTGAGAAGGACAGCAATTAGCATGGCAATTCCTGCAGCTGCAGCATAGGTTAATTCTGTCATTAATCTAGGACTGGGATCTGGTCGAGCAGTTAAATAGAGAACATTGGTAGTAAATTTCTTAAGTATTGAATATCTATATGTGAACTCTTCGTTTTCTTCATTTTGATTAAGGACCGAAGTAAATCCACAGGTAGATCGAAAATCTCTTTCTTTCTTCAATACATTTTTGATATTAGTCACCAGTCCAGTGAATTCTCCAGCTAAGGGGGTTTTTTGAGTCATGAATGTCATAAGTTTGGTCAATTCATGCTGTACAGATATACTAATGTATTCCAATACGAAATCAAAGGTCTCTTTCAACTCAATGGGTGTAAATGGTGTTATGAATTCCTTCCTCTTCTTCTGGAATGTGAAATTAAACGCCTGAAGTTGATTCAGAAATTCTTTGGCTTGTTTTTTTGTGTCTACTAGGTCTTGACTTGTGATATCCTCAATCTGGAGGAGGGTCCGAATCAATTCTGTGTGTTTTTTGACACTAGCCGTAACTATTACCGCTAACATTTTCAGTTCATGTATGATATTAGGAACTATTTCTGTTGATGTATCTCCAGCGAAAATTCGTTTCATAAACTCCATTGAACGATTTAGGGGAGAAATAGGATTAGCAGGGTTGATTAACTCACTTAGAGTGATTAAAACTGGATTAAATCGGATGTATACTTGCATGTCCTCATAAAATCTTTCTTTAGGATAGTTCCAAGGGGTAATTCGAAAGCTTTGAGGGATAAAGAAATAAGATTCTAATTCAAATTTAGTTTCTTCGTCTTGTGGATCAACGGAATAATCGAGACGTAATTCAAACTGATTTTTACTATGGAGAGTAATTTCTCCGTATTCGTATAATTTGAGATTCATATCAGACTTAAAAACGCGTTTCTCCTTTGAGATCAAAGATTTATCCTATCCATATATCACTAGACAGTAAAATTAATTGAATTATGGACATAATAACTAAAGGACTTTTAATACTAACTTTTTATCCCTCGAGTTAGAGCGTCTAAAAAGATCTGATAAGACTCATCGTCTCTGTTCAGGTTCCCAGTGTTGCAGAAATTCAGCCCAATCGGGTAAGCTCATGACAAGATCATAAATTTTTTCAGCGAGAATACGGATTTCCCATTGAGCAACCTTAGCTTTCCGCATTTCTAAAAACCAAATAAGACTACTCATATTAAAAGTCCAAGTAACAATAGTCTTACAGGCATTGGGCAAACAAAATCGTGCGTCCTCTTTAGGAATACCGTTTTCACGATAAAATCGATATTCATCAGCTTCTTGTTGTCTTGCCTCTCGGTACTTTTCTAATAATTCTTTGCTTTGTTCAATTCGTGGAGGAATAACGTACCAATCAGGATCAGTGAGAGGATCAAAATAACGTTGTGATTCCTGTGTATATGAATTTCCTACTCTATGTCTGACAAGTTGATGGGTACACGCTCTACTAATATTCGAAATTTTAACCGTTAATGAGCTATGTTCGAGTACAGACCAATGTCCCCAACTAAAGACTTTCTTGGGAATATTATCTATCTCGTCTCTCCTACGCGAGGTTTTCATCCCTTCAATAATCCCTTTTGTTCCAGTGACTTGTATGAGTTCTATATCCAAATTCTTCCACCAAAACTAGTAATTGAGTTTCTAATCAAATAAATTTTCAAGAGGTACCTTGATATCCTGATACCGATAAGTTAAAATATGCCTTGTTGTTTTTGGGGCATAAACATTCCCCGATTTTGCTGTTTGAATAACATCTTTTTTTGTTAATGTTTTACGAAGCAACGCAAAAGAGGAATACCCATTGTTTACTGAATTTACGGCATAGCTTGTTGTTTTGACATATTCAAATCGTTCTGGATCGTAGTGATCTAGAAAGGTTTGATAGAGGGATTTTTGGCTCCCTTTCAATAACCATTGTCCATTTTTTGCATATAAAGCAAACTCATAATCAGGATATGTGATGAGAGCTTTTTTACTATCGTCGATAGCCTTCCATTCTATCTTAAGTCTGTTCAAAGTCTTGGGAAATCCATCTGAAGGACCAGTATATATTGGAAACCACGTGGCTAATGAAATATCATCATTATCTAAGTATGGAATTTCAATACAGGGTATTCTTACCCCTCCCATTTCTTTCAATGCCTGGACACGATGGTGACCATCTAAAACTACATTATGTTTTTTTACGACTAATATTGGTCTAAAAAAGTAACCTAGTTCATTTAAATTTTCTTTTAAGTAATCTACTTGTGATTGTACTACTTGTTCATGTCCGTAGAGCTTGTCAATATCAATCAAAACAATCCGACATTGTATTAATGGCTTATCAGGGGTGGAATGATCTTTACCATTTGATTGAATTGTTTCTCACCTAATTGTATAGTATCAGAGATGCAAATTTCTATTTGACATGTGAAATTCTTTAATTTAAGTAATTTATTTCTTCAACAGAGTTAGACTGATAAGAGTAGAAAGAGAACAATTATCAATATTAGGAGTTTTAATAAATCGATAATCTGTAATTCCACCTCATTCAATGGATTTCTGTCAGCATATAGCCCAAATGCTCTTCCTTCCATACTTAAGGTAATATATTTTATTCTATTTAATGTGGAACTAATAATCGGATATAAAGTAAACTTTAGAATGTTAAAGGTTCCTTTTACTGTATTAGGACTTGTATTCAACCCACGGGTTTGTTGAGCATTTCTAATTGTCAATATTTCAGTGTTCAGTACAGGTGTAAATCTAAGGGCGAGACTAAGGGAGTATGCAAGTCGATAGGGTATTTTTATTTTCGTTAGGGATTGAGCAAAATCAAACGGGTTCGTTGAATCTATGAAAACCCATGAAACTGTGATAACTCCTAAAAATCTACCAACTAGTAGGAAACCAAAAAATGCACCTCTCTCATATATTGGGAAAAATGGGCCAAACTCCGCTATTTCAGGGATCATATGAAATAAAAATGAGCCTTGTCTCACTGTTAAAATCTGTACACTAAAAATTAGTATCGAAAAGATAAATAAAAACCTATACCTTGGTTTTGACACCTGATAAGGAAATGAATTAAGGGTATAATACAGAACAACGATTAAAATCAGAAGATACATCCGAATTAAATCCGTAATCATAAAATAATAAACAGATATGAGAATAATTGCTAAAAATTTAATAAGTGGGTTTGTTGAGGTTTGTTGTTGACTAAAATCAAACCACTCACTATCCTTGGACGTATTATTAATCATTATATCACACTTCCGAAGATAATGGAAATAATTGATTCCTCTCAAAAATAGGAAGAAGTTCTTCACTAGTTCCTTCTCCAATTAGGTTTCCCTTCTCAAACACGAAAAATCTATCAACTAAAGACAATAATTCTTTTCTGTGCGAAATTATTATTGAAGTTAAACCTTTTACTTTTCTTTCTCTCAATATTTTGAGAATAAATTCAAAGTTTTCACGATCCTGACCTATGAAAGGTTCATCCATAATTAAAATTGAGGGAGAATAAACATCCACAGAAATAACAGTTAATCTTCTTTTTTCACCAAAGGATAATCCAAATGGTGGGTGTTCCTTGTATTGGTGTAAATTTGCATCCGTAAGGAGGTGATTTATCTTCTTTAAATTGTCCTCGGTAACCAAATGAAAGTTAGTAGGCGCAAATAAGATTTCTTTCTCAACAGTCTGATCAAAGATCTGGTGATTTGGGTTCTGAAATATCAATCCACATTTTCTCGCTAGGTCATATGCGGGGTTTTTGGTCGAATTTTTCCCAAACATCATCACATTTCCATTTGTCTTAAGTAAATTAAGAAGAGACAGAGCAAATGTGGTTTTCCCTGATCCATTCGCTCCAATAATTCCGTAAATTAAACCAGCATTGAATTTTGAGGATATATGAGAAAGAATCTTCTTATTCTTAATAAAAACATTATACTTTTCAGTTGTAAGAACCTTTATTCCTTCATTACTGACTGATAGTTTTTTAATGTCTGATAATGACTCTTGTGGAATCTGAAAGAGTGAGTAATCAATTTCTCCTTTAGTATAATTACCAGTTAGCATTCCTTTATCAAGAACTATTAATCTAGTTAACAAGTCCTTATAGATATCAGGTTGATGATCAATGACAATAATTGTCATTTTCTTTTGTTGATGCAATTTCTGAAGTGTTTTCAGAACTTGGGATCTATTCACCATATCTAAATAGGAAGTTGGTTCATCAAGAACTAAAACTGATCCTCCCATGGCAAGTATAGAGGCAAGCGCTACTCGTTGTTTTTCCCCTCCCGAAAGCTCATTTGTTCCTCTTTTGATTAGCTCTTTTAAATTTGTTGCAGATAAAGCGAAGTCTATCCGCTCGGTTATTTCTTTTTTTTCGAGATTGAGGTTTTCTGGACCAAAGGCGATTTCCTCAATAACCTTTGAAGTTACGATTTGGTTCTCTGGGTCCTGTTGTACTAAGCCTACAAGTTGGCTAATTTCACCTAAGGTTAAAGAATGAGTATTAATACCCTGATAACGAATTTCCCCCTGAAATAATCCTCCTATTAAATGAGGAATAAACCCACTTAGAATTAGTGCAAGTGTCGATTTTCCACTACCACTTTTTCCGCTAATTACAATGAATTCGTTTTTTTTTATTTCTAAACTAACATTCGTTATAATTTTAGGTTGGGCATCAGAATATTGGAAGTTAATATCCTTCAATTCTACTATATTCTGATTAGAATCCACTATAAGTCGAAAGTACTCGTTCTAGCCATTAGTCAAATTTCTTTTCCTCTCCACTCTCGTTGAGATTGCTACCAAAATATTATGTGAACTGAACTATTTCGACTGTTGCAATATTTTTAATCCAGTAACTTCCGTGATAATGCGCTGCGACAATTTTTAAGCCAGTCTCGGCCTTAACAACAATTATATTCTCATTATTATCCACTTCGGTTGAATTAAAGGTTACAGAATATCCATCATTTGCTTTTAGAAGTATATTAAATAACTCTAATTTTGGTTGTGCTTTGTCAACTAGACGATAAAGAGGTACACCAGAATAGTTCCTTGGAGGTTCATAAGAAACATCGCCAATTAATTCTGCTTCTATAGTAATCTGAGGAAAATCACTAATATAAAATGTGTAAGGATTATATACTTCTCCAGTCACCTTTATCGAATGTGTATTTTGAGACGCTAAAAATCCGATTACAAATACCTCTACAAAAATCAATATTATAACTATGGTAGTAGCAAAAGCTTTAAAGTTCCTTGAATATCTAGAGGGAATTTTTTTGTGTTTTCTCCATTCTAAAAGGGTAGATTGATCAAAGATGTAGAATACTGAGATTGGAAAAAATCCTCCAAGAATTAAGCCCGAAAGAAAGCTGATAATTCCAATTAATGCAATAAATGAGATTGGGATTTGGGAATTGAAAAAGAGTACTTGCTGTAATAAGACATTCGATAAACCTGCAAATCCAGCTGCTAAGGAGAGAATACTATTTCGTTTTGTAGTAAGAAAAATAATCAGGATTAATTCAATGATAAATCCTTGAGTTGTTGATAATAGTATAACTAATATGCCATGCGCGTTCCCCGTAAAAAACTCAATAAAACCTTTTAATATCCCTGCAGTTAATATTACACCCGTTTTTCTATCCGTTAACAAATAAATAAATACCAGCCAGAAAATATGTAGACCTGCTAGGAATTGACCACCGCCAAACGGTATACCAAATAAGCTGTTGAGGAGATTGGCGAAATATCCAATATATGTACTAAATATCCCTCCTAAACCACTGAAGAGTGCAATTATAACTAAATCACTTGTTTGAAAATAAGGAGCTTTCTTCTTTTGTTTAATTAAATCCGATCTAATCCATGGAATATGAGCAGGAATTTCCCCAGTTCGTTCTGATTTTCGATCTTGTTCATTCTTCCCATCATCTAATGACATTTCATCCCTCTTCGACTATTGTTAGTGATTGAACATATTTTATCCAGCGAAATCCTGCCGAAGGATAGATGTACCATCCTTCATTTGGTAATGATGTGTTCTTACAATCTTCATTACTGTAACTACCATCTAGCGGAAGAAAAACAACCCGATACCCATCTTGATAGTCAGGAACTATCTGATCATTATACGAAAATGCTAGAATCATGTCTCCCTGAATTTCATACCATGAACTATTGGGATATACTACCATATAACTATAATTTGATACTAAACCATCCCATGCTCTTACAGATAACCATTGATCTTCGCTCATACCACCTACAGTTTCCACTAGATCACTGATCTTTATACCTATGTATGAACCATTTGCTCGCCAATTATCATATTGATTCTGAAAGCTACTGTTTCCATAAGTGAGAGTAAATTCACTCAATAAATCTTCAATAGATATAACTCGGGATATGTTTTCTTTAGAAATAAATACATCTGTTGGCTGTGTTTTTTTCATCAATGGCACTGGATTGATAGTAAACTCATCTGTAATAACGTTGATAGTGACTTCTGTATAGTGATGAAGTCCTCCATCTTCAGGTGCTTCATATAAGTATGCACCTCCTCCACCCGAGGTAATAAAGTGAATTCCGTTCATTAAGGTATGATTAAAATAGTGAATATGTCCTGATATTACCGCTTTTACGTTTGTGTTATTTAAAAGTGTAAGTAGCTTCGTAGATTGAGTTTCATTCAAAAGATCATGATCTTTATCCAGTCTTGGATCAAATATTGGGATATGGGTAAAGATAACCTTTGGGGTAGTAGGGAAACTTTCCAATAGACTAGATAAAAATATGAAGCTATTCTCTGAATAAAAACCTGAAGAGGAATTCAGAGAAATAAATAAGTATCCATTATACAGAAAAGAATATTCAGACTTACCAAAGAATTTCTCATAATACGCTGTGGAGTTTGAAAGCTTGATATCGTGATTCCCAGGTGTGGTAAATATCGGAATCTCAGATACCTTAGATAAATTCTTGAATGTTTCAAAGCTGTCAACACTCCCCGAGGCTGTCATATCACCAAGATGAAGGATAAAGTTATTTCCTAAAGTATTGGAATTTTGAATCATCTCTGAATATAGCTTAGTAAAACCTTGAGTATCTCCCATAGCAAGAAATGTGATCTTTGCTTGATCTTCGGGAGGTTTAGTTATAGTAATGATTCTATTTCTAGAAATTCTTCCAGATAAGTCTAATTTGCATGATAAAGATCCTTGTATAGACACTTTCTCGGTTTCCATAAGACCCATTACTAATATTCCTGAAGTGGGAAAATTTAATACATGAATAGAGAAGTGTTCCTTTTCTATTGAAGTATTGAATTCTTGGGTTATCTTGATTTCAAAGCTTTGACCCCAAATTATTCCCGTGTGATTTTCACGGTTTATTTCAATTAATGTTCCTCCAGTAATCTTAAATGGAAAACCAGGGACTGAATTAGAAGTTTGTGGTAATATGAAAACAATAATTAGCCCAGAAAACACTAAGAAAATTGCGATGACTGAATAAAGAAGCATAAACTTTTGGTTCATTATTGTCGCTCAGCAAATTAATCTAATTCAAAAAACTACTGATATAAGTCCGATCAGTATTCCGACAAGAATTGTGAGTACAAAGTTTTAAGACAATTGGTTTTCGTCTAATGTAAAAGGATCTCGAACATATTTCATGATTTTCTGAGAAACTTCCATACAACCTCTAATGAAATCTGAACGCCTCATTTTTTGTGAGCCCATTCGAGTTTTCTTTGCTTCGTAAATTATATCAACACTGGTAGCACCTAAATCATCACCAAGCAATTTATCAAATTGTTCAGGCACTTCAGAGCGAACTAGATCTAAATGTCCTTTAAAAGCTAAAGTAGAATGCGCAATATCAAGTATAAGATCAGCAAATTCGTAAGTAAGAGGTTGTTCTCCAATCACTACTCGTGACAAGTACCCACTCTTGAGTGATTCATATGCTTGGTTAATTGCAATTTTCGTACAACGATTCAATTGCTTTTCCGAGTAAGTGAAATTTTCAAGAACATTATTTCCAAGAAGTACTTCTCCATAGCGAGCTGTAGACTCTGCATGAACTGGGGAAAAGGCCATGCCTAATTTAGCTGGTAAATCATGATATTCGAGAAGTCTTAAGTCTAAGATGGGTGCATAGACTGGATGCACGAAAAATACTGATAATGTCTCAGCAATTTTTGCAAATCGTCTAGAAGGCTTTTTAGGGTTGATGTCGTCTACATCTATGATCAAAACTAGATCTAAATCAGATGTTCCTGGGATAATCCATCCTGGTCCTTGATCCTGTTCTTTTTGAAATGATCCATACAAAATCAATCCACGAACATATGCTAATAATTCGGATTCGACAGCACTTGTGAATTCAGAAAGAAGATTGGAGTATTCCGAGTCAGACATATTTGATCACCGATTGGATCAGTGAGCTTTTAACTCATTTTAAACTTTTTTGGAAAAAAGATTTAACCATACATCGAGTCTTTTCCATCTCTTTTCACGAGACGATTAAATTCTTTATCCAAGCGTTTCTGCTCATCAGTTAGTAGGGGTAGGGGTTTCTGAGGATGGTTAAAAGAGTTTCCAAGGTTAAGATAATCTATCCCTTGATTTTTCTGACCTAAAATCGCATCAAATAGGATTTTGTCTATTTTTCTACCTTCTTTCATTGAATTTTGTAGTAATTTAAAGTTTAAGTCTAAAATCCCCAAATCTCCTGATTGTTTCCGTTTATCGATGAGTTTCAAGAAATCTTCATCAATAGACTTTGAAATACGTGTACCTACTCCTTGCATTTGGTATGGATTTTTCTCATAAGCACGTACCTGAAAAACAGGGCCTGATATTGGATGAAATAACAACAAATCAGAGCCATAATTATCCCGAGTTGGTGCAGAAATACTTTTCCATTCCCCAGGACTTTTTTTTCCTTCTCTCATAATTTCTTTTAAAATAGTTTGAAGATCTTTCACTGAATAAAGACTCATTTGTAATTTTGTTTAATATATGTTCATTACCTGTAATTATTTATGAGTTATCATTTGGAACTCTTAGATCAATAAAAAATGCTCAAGTTTATTTTAGTGCTATAAGTGTTAGAAAAATAACTACAACTCCCGAAATTATTCCAAATGTTACTATATGGGAATCACTTCCATTTTCCTTACAAGTTTCTTGAGCAGATGGTAAAAGTTCATCAAAAGAAATAAATAACATGATACCTGCAACAAACGCTAAAATTAGTTGAATAAACTCATCTGTTGCAAGTCCAAAAGTAAGTATCACAATAGTGGCGATTATTGCTCCGAGTGGTTCTGCTAATCCTGATAAAAAGGATATTTTGAAAGCTTTTCGCTTATCATTGGTTGAAGCATAAATTGGTACTGCTACTGAAAGTCCCTCGGGTATATTGTGCATTGATATCGTAATTGCAAGTAAGATTCCTAACTCTGTTGAATGAAACGCCCCAGATAGGGTAATAAACCCTTCGGGTAGGTTATGAATGGCAATACCTAAGGCTACAAGATGCCCAGTACGTCCTAGTCTTGTCTTCCTACCATTGGACGATTCTTCCTCTTCATCAGAACATGAGTGCTCATGCATATAATCATGGGGTACAAAAATGTCAATTATCGAAAATGTGATTAATCCTATAATAAATGCAATCCCTGCTTTTTCTAATCCAATTTCAGAGATTGCCTCGGGTAATAATTCAAGTATAGAAACTCCTATCATGACCCCTGCAGAAAATCCCATTGCTATACTAATGAATTTACTTTCTTGTTTAACAAAATAAATTCCAAAAGCACCTATGGTAGTTGACAACCCTGCAATCGTGGTTAAAATTAATCCGTGAATAACAGGGGTATAATCCATATCTAGACTCTCATTAAAACACGGGGTCTATTCAAATAAAAGTTTTTTTCTGTGAACTTTCTTAATAAATCTAAGAATTGGATTTTTAATCCTTTTTTCGAAGGAGTATTCTGTCAGATAACGAAAAAATTATGTAATAACCCTCATAATCTATAGAATTTGATGAGGGTGAATTCATCAGAGTATGAAGTGAGAATTTGAGCAATTGCAGTTTCAAATTGAGGTAATAATAGGGGATTAAATCCTAGTGGAGAAACAGAGTACTCTTCATTGTCCGTTACCCCTTCGATTTTTGTTAGAACTGCTATTAGTACATTAGCGAGATATTCGTTCTCTGAGACTTGAAGATCCAAGGATTCGCTCTTTCCACCTGCAGTTATATACCAAAATTTCACGGTGGTAGTTTTCTCTCTATCCAATTCTTTTGATGGAAGTGTTTGAATTAATGAGCGTAAAGATCCTAGAGAGAAGATATCGTCACGTTCACGACTCACAGAATCAGGAGTGGGAGTACCAATTGTAGTTGATGCTTCGATTTCAACAGGGATAGGTGAGAAATTATCGTCTAGAAACATCGTACATTTTCTTAGAAGAGTAGTAATTGTTTGAGACAGTTCTTCTAAAGATTGCAATATACCAGCTATTTGTGGACGATCTTCAGCCATAAGTGAGCTTATTTTCGCATACCACAACGTATTGGCACTTTCACTTATCCGAAGTTCATTTATCATCTCGCTATATTTCTTTTGAAGCTCCAAGGACTTTAATTTTTCATCGAGACTCATAATGGATCATTTCCAGCTACAGCTACTTCGTAAAAGACTAGAAATTAGTTTATATGAATCGAAGTATGTTTTAAAAAGTATGTTTATTGCGAACATAGTACTGGATACTATTTATCTCTTGTTTAGAAATTCAACAAGAGGAATGTAACAAACTTGAATTCCTTAGATCCACCTTTTGATCGTGATTTTCTTGATAAAATTCCCGCAGGGATCATTGTATTAAAGGATAGACGAATCTACTATGCAAATACTAAAGCCCGAACGGATCTCAATGTATCTGGTACTCCTAAAGCACTTTCAATAGACCAATTTGTAGAATTCCTTGCTCCTTCAGAAAGAGATAAGTTTACACGAGTCGTTGCTAATACAGATAGCCCTCTACCAAAGGAATCAGAATGGCAGGCATTATTACCAGATGGAACAACAACTTGGATTCAGGTGAGGGTCTCTCCTATTGATAAGCATTATGAACTTGTTTTAATCAGACACATTGGTAAGCTAATGCAAATTAGAGCGGATCTCGATGCTACTCAAAAGCAATATCATGATTTATTCAGTAAATCTCCTAATTTCCTATTTATTTTTAAAAATGGATGCATTGATTACTATAATAGAGCCTTTGTAGAGAAACTAGGCTATTCAGAACAAGAAATCGAAGAGAAAAAATGCCTACCAACGTTTTTTGTCTCACCTGAACATCGTGCAAAAATTGCTGCTTATCTACTTGAAACAAAACGAGATCTGTTCACAGGCAAAATAAATAATGCTAATAGCATTGATAGGCAATTATTTTTTCCAGACCAAACTACTGAACTTGAGTTATTATGTAAAGATGGTAATCGGATACCTGTGATGGCCAATGTAAGAAAACTGTACATTGAAAATACAGCAATTGTTCAAGGTATCATGGTTGATTTAACTCCAGTTAAACAATTAACTGACTTAAAATTTGACTTTCTTACACTTTCACAGCACACATTGAGAACACCAATTAGCAATCTCCGCGGTCATTTAGATTTTTATTCTTCACGAATAATTGAAGGAATAACGGATGAAGAAAAAGATAGTCTAGAATTATCAATGTTAAGTGCGTTCGGAAGAAATCTCTCTCAGTTAGAAACAATCGTAAATGACCTAAGTGATATTGCAGCTGTTAGAATGGGGAAATTCAAGTGCAATCTTGCCTTAGAAGATTTTGTACCAATTTTACAGCAAGCGATAGATGGCCTTGAATTCATTTTGAAAAGATATCGGGTTCACTTGATTATAGAATATCCTTCTACTCCTTTCATCATTAATGTAGATCGAATTCGTATGCTCCAAGCGTTAAGGAATATCTTTGAAAATGCAATCCGATTTACAGGACATGGAACCGTGGAAATAGCATTAATTAGCATGAGTGAAAATAAAATTGCTAGATTAACCTGTAAAGATACAGGGGTAGGAATTAATAATGAAGATTTACGATATATAGGTGAACCGTTTATGACTTTCCATCCCTCTGCCAGTCAACTAGGATTAGGAGTATTTTTAGCAAAACAAGTGATTTCTGATCATGGAGGATCTTTTCGTATTGAATCTAACGGATTCAATCAGGGAAGTTTAGTGACAATTGAATTACCGTTATCAATTCCACCAGATCAAGAACCTGAATATAGTGAAGGCGTATCACAAATAACTGAATTGATAAGACAGGCAAATACTTCCCAGAATTACGTTAAAAGAATCGATGCGGTTCAACAACTCGGAAAAATTGGTTTGGAAACTGAGGAAGAACCACAAAAAATACTTACCGTTTTAGAGCATATTATACTACACGACCCAGATAGAACAATTCGAAATCTTGCTAGTAATTTCTATTCCAAAATTAAATCACAGACCGAAGAAGAGGTAAGTAGCATTTAAGAGGAGGTTCCTCTCGTTAACTCGCCAATTCCAATTTCTCTTTTACCTGCTATTCCTCTTAAGTCTCAGATTGAGACTATAGAGGACTATATTCGAATGAGGAATCAAAAATATGAAGATAATCAACTTATAAATCATTCAGGTTCTGAGGAAGATAGATTATCGGGTTTTAATGAACTCTTAGGAGCTCCATCTCAAACGCTAAAAAATATTGGTAAATTGTGGATCAAATTATCATTAGGGTATTTCTGGGTAAAACTATCTACGCTTGAGTTCTTTAATTATAAGAATCTTAAATTAATTAAATTTATTAAGAGGAATCTAGTAGATTACGAATTAAAATGGATTCTCCTACATACAGATTCCGATTTAGTGGTTTTTTCCCTTTTTCAAAATCAAATCTTGATATGGAATGCTATTCCAAAAAATATTGCAATGCTTTTTCTCTCCGCATCTCTCCACAATCCAATGTATATCAAACATTGCACCGATAGAGAAAGACTAGATTCTTATCATAATGGTTTTCGCGTTATTACGATAGTCAATGATGTCGTTAGAAAATCATCCAGCGAAGAAATTCAAATTAACTCTTTAAAATTCAATTTAATTGAATTACTTCATCCTAGCACTTTTATCAACGTCTATAACCAAGTATTATTAAGTTTTGAATCCATTCAGATCAAGAATCCAACACAATCCACCAACTCTGAGCTTAAACGATTTATCAATAGGTTGAAACAGAGTAGTCTTAGTAAAGACTTTCCAAGTTTAAAGTATGTAGATCTTCTGGGTCTTACACCTACACATTTACTTGAAAGTCCTCCAATAAGGTTGAATTTGGATAAAATGAGAGGACAATATTTCACACCGTTAGAACTATCATTTACTTTAGTTAATTACTCGTTAATGTTCAGTAAAGTGAGTAGTATTTCCTCTTATTCGGAATTTGCAAAAGTAAAGATTCTAGATCCCGCATCGGGTACAGGGATGATTCTTTTTGTTGCATTAGAATGTATTATTAATCAAATTCTTCTATTAAATGAGAAAAGCCCATTTGATACCTTACAAGTACTACGAAAAAACATATTTTTTTCTGTGTTTTACGGATATGACATTGATGAACGAATAGTAGCATTTTCGAGGAATTTTGTACGATTATTAATGTTAATGGATGAGGAAATATCTGATACTGAGTGGAATCTTAATAATATGAATTTCTTGACAAATATGACTGAAATGTTTCGGAAAAGAATAGCTTCTACTAGTTATGACCTTATTCTGTCTAATCCACCATATATTCCATTTTCAGGAAGATTTGCGAAGCAGGTTATCTCACAAGAGAATAGAAATATCCTACTAGAGATGATCCCAAAATTTATGGGAAAACGTGAAAATCTCTACATTCTGTTTCTAGGACTCGCCTTACGTTATGCTTCTTGTAAACAACATGGAATTGTAGGATTCGTTCTTGACCACTCATTCCTTGATTTATCTTCATATAGTGACCTTCGAAAAATGCTAGCAGATAACTATAAACTAGTTTATTTACTTGAAGATTATACTTATAGGAAAGCGGTAGTAGATTTATCTATTTTAATATTTCAGAATACTAAGCCTAAGAATAAAGACTCGGTTAAATACTTAGCCCAGAAAAGTTTGAATTATACACCTAAGGATGAATATTTAATTTATTTCAACGAACATCCAAACTTTATCTATAAGATTTATCGACGGGCAGCTACTCGTGATTTGATTAATCATATTCACTCCAGATCGGTTAAACTAGGTGAAGTATCTCAGATTTCCTGTGGACTAGAGTATGGTAGTTTGTTAAGAACGCATTTTTTATCTCAAAATAAGTCCAGTGGAATGTATCGGGTTATTGATGGAGCAAATGGATTACCTCAATCTTTCATAACGTTCTGGGTTCCAGATATGAAGAATTCTTACGTTAGGTTCTCAAAAGAGTACGAAGAATACTTAAGGAAGAATAATCTGGACCGATCAGATGTAGGAAACAAAAAAGTACTTCTCATATCTGGTGAGAAAAGAAGATTTACTGAACCAAAGATTTTTCTTAGGCAAACTGCATCCAAATTCATTCTAAGTTATGATACAAAAGGCTATTTCGGACTTAGGAATTTGCATACCATCCATAAGTTTAAACCTCCCTATACTCCTTATTTAATCATGGGAATTCTCACGTCATCACTAGGATATTGGATCGGACAAGAACTCAACATAATTCGGTCAACAGGTGCCGAGGGGAATCGTTATCCTCAGATTCGAATAAAAGAAATGAGATCATTTCCTATTATTAACCTGGAAGAGCGGAAATCAGCTTCAGATTCTCAACGAATCAAACAAGTGGAACTGAAGGTGAAAGAATGTCTACATATTGGAGAACAAATTGAAACAATATATAGTAAGATCTGGGAAAAAATTGTGCATCATACTCCTGATAAATCCTTAAGTTCTCAAAAAAGACTCTTCTATTATTGTAGAAATCCAGAAAAATTCTCGTTTCTGCCCAGAAATATTAGAATGGATATAAATTTTCTTTTAAAGGAACTCCACAAGCACCAAGCTTTAATTGAGCATAATCAAGGTAAAATCAATGAGATTGTGTTGAAAATATACGGGATTACTCAAGAACAGTGGGAACAGCTTTTTTAAGGCCCGTTATTTCTTTTTTCGACGTTTTCGTGATCTTTTTTTCCTTGGTTTCTTTTTTACAACGTCTTTCTTCTCAGATTCCTTTTGTACAATTTCTGTTAAATCTTTAGCGACTTCTTCTCTTATATTTTCAGAAATTACACCTTCTTCTTCACTAATATTATTCTCTGATCTGAATTCTTGTCTAATGTCCATGGATGCTTGACGAAGTACAGCTTTAATTTCAGATACATCTGGAGGTTCATCAAAATCTAGATCTACATCAGCAGTATCGATTTCTTCTTCAGGTATTTCCTTTCTAAACAGTCTTAAATCTTGAATCGATTCCTGGGCTCTCCGTAGTTCCTGTCTGAGAGCAGTTGCATCAACAGTCTCTTCCAATTGTTTATCGGTAAGGCGAAGCTGCTGTTCACCTTTTACTTTAAGTCGTTCCTTGGGAATGTTAAGACCTGCTCCAGAAACCAAAGCGTCCAGAACAGGAGTGAAATCCTCAAATATCGAAGTATCAATCACTTCTTGGGTTATTTCATCTGTAAAAACTTCAGAAAAACGAAGAGCCAGCAAATCAGTTAATTCATCTATTGGTTTTCTTTGTTCGCTATCACAGATAACGGCGACAGTCATTTCTCCAATTCTTCGGATATGAATGATTAGCTCATCCGTTGTAATTCTATCTATCAATCGTCCTGTAACCTCAGCCATTAGGTCCACAATTCCTGTAACCAATCCGGCAAATATTGTATCAGGAAATTGTAAACCTGAGTATGAACGAGAAAGTAAACAGGTACCAGCAGATGAAATAAACCAAACGTAATGGACTACAGGTGCTGCACTACCCACCTCATAGCCTGCTACAGGAGATCCCATTCGGACTGCGTAAGTAATATCATCTTCAGCGACAGTTTGGCTATCTCTTTCACTACTTCGCGCCACTGCTCCAGCTGCGATTTCTCTAGCCCTATAAGTTAAAAGTTTGTTTAATGCAATAGCTGCATCCTGTGATACACGTTTAATTCCAGTTTTTTTTATTATCCGTCTACATTCTGCTGTAGTAAATGCTAAATGAATTGATTGTGATTTCTTTTTGGGCATTATTAGATGTGTCTCCCGCAACAGAATGAATTATGCGTAATATTGCTTGGAATCGCAGCTAAAATATTGAATGTCGAAAATGTCTTACTGAATTATTTCTGTGTGGATTTAAAAGCTTAATTTTATATGCTTTCATAAAGTTATTCTCGTTTTGATTTTACAACAGAAGGCATAATTACAACGAATACTTGAATATACTAAAATTTAGGTAGGATAATTAGTGCAAAGACCATCGACTAAATCTTTCAACTATGATTATGAGGAGCTAGGATTTTGTGCAGGATTGGAGATTCATGCCCAATTACAGTCTGAACGAAAGTTGTTTTGCCATTGTCCTCCCACTTTAGTACCCCCCACAGCTAAAAGTGATTATCATTTCGAACGGTACTTTCGACCTGTACTCGGAGAACTTGGGGATTTCGATGCGGGAATGCTTGTCGAATTTGAAAAGCATTATCGAGTAATTTACGAAACTTACGGAGACAATATTTGTACTTACGAGATGGACGAGACACCACCCTTTTCTCCCTGCTTAGAAACAATAATGAAGGGATTTTTGCTTGCAAAATTTTTGAATTGTGAATCACCTGTAAATGAGATCATTTTCAATAGGAAACAATATCTAGATGGTTCAATAACCACAGGTTTTCAACGTACAACTATCATTGCCCGTGATGGATATATAAAATACAGAAATAACAAAATTAGGATTAATAACGTCTTAATTGAGGAGGATGCTGCAAGAAGAGTGGATTTTCATGATAGAGCTTCACGGACTGTATATTTTAATCTTGATAGGTTAGGAATTCCATTAACTGAAATCATTACTAATCATCTCGATTGTCATGATCCTTTTGCCTTACAAAACATAGGCTTGTTATTGGGACTCAGTTTACGCCTACTAGGTATTGCACGAAGAGGTATAGGATCCATTCGTCAAGATGTTAATATTTCAATTACAGGTGGATCACGTGTTGAATTAAAAGGAATACAAGAAATAAATGACCTACCGAATTATTGTAATCACGAGATTACCCGGCAATTAACATTGCTAAAACTAAAAGAAAATTTAAAGAAGAGAGGAATAAAGGAATCTGATTTTCAACCAAACTATATCGATGTCTCCTCTGCAATATCTAATCTAGATAAGAGTGAAGTAGCATTAGCTGTTAGATTACCGAAATGCACAGGAATTTTTACAGAAGAAGTCCAACCAGGAAAACCTTTTTCAGATGAGCTATTCGATCGCATCGAATTAATCACTGGTATTCCAATGAACGAGATGAGTCAATCTGATGCACCTCATAATTGGTTAAATAGCAATCGTGTTCGGGAGATCTTAAATTTACACGATAATGATAGTTACGTTGTTATCCGTGGTAGTCAGAAAAGTGTGCTACATGCCTTAAGAAGAACCATTGAACGAATGAAAAAAGCTCTTATAGGTGTACCTGAGGAAACACGCCGAATCAATCCTATAACATACAATAGTGAATTCTTACGAGTCATACATGGTAAAGATCGAATGTATTCTGATACAGATACACCACCTGTCTCAATATCATTGGATTATGAGAATTTGCTACCAGCTGACACGATTCCCCCTTGGGAATTATGTGAAACACTACCTATATCTGTTAGAGAATTAATCTTCATAGAAAAAGCAAATTTCTACCCAGAATTTTCGTCTATAGTAAAAGAATTC
>JAEOTM010000122.1 GCA_016839815.1 Candidatus Hodarchaeota archaeon | reverse complement strand
GGAACTGATCGTTTAGGACGTGACATATTTAGTCAAATGATTCATGGTGCACAGATTTCACTATTAATAGGTCTTTCGGCGGCTTTTATCTCACTAGTAATTGGGACGATCTTTGGATTAATTTCAGGCTATTTCGGGGGGTGGATTGATACTATCCTTATGAGGATAACGGACTTTTTCATACAACTCCCAACGCTCCCCTTGATGCTCGTAGTTGTCTCTCTTTTCGGAGGAGGTATGGAAAATTTAATTTTAATCATTGGACTCCTTGGATGGACTGGAACTGCAAGAATTGTACGTTCAGAAACTCTATCACTTAAACAAAGAGCTTTTGTTGAGGCATCAAAATCTGTAGGAGCAGGGAATAGGCATATTATTATGAGTCACATTCTTCCGAATGTTTTTCCATTAATCTTTGCAAATGCAATTCTTGGAGTTGTAAATTCAATAATCGCCGAGGCGGGTTTAAGTTTTCTTGGATTTGGGGTAGTCGGATCATGGTCATGGGGACGAGTATTGTATGAAGCAGGAAGAGAAAATGCTATCCTACTTGGTTCATGGTGGCATTTTATCCCCCCAGGGGTGAGTATAATGGCATTGGCCTTAGGTTTTTCAATGATTAGCTTCAGTCTAAATGAAGTACTAAATCCACGGCTAAGAGAGAGGTAATGAAAATGGTATTACTTGATGTAAAGAACCTAACCACGCATTTCTTTTTAAAAGAATCACGAGTAAGGGCGGTTGATGACGTTTGTTTTACTGTGGAGCAAGGAAAAACCTTAGGAGTTGCTGGGGAAAGTGGGTGTGGTAAAACAACTACAGCTTTATCAATAATGCGAATGCTCCCTCCCGCAGGAAAAATTGTGAAAGGAGAGGTTATGTTAGAAGGTGTTGACCTCCTTAAGAAATCAAAAGAGGAAATGCGTCAAGCTAAATGGAAAGAACTCTCGTATGTATTTCAATACGCAATGAATGCTTTTAATCCTGTTATGACTGTCGGAGAACAAATAGCTGAAGTGATTATTGAAAAAGAAGTCTCAAAATCGAAATCAGTTAAGAAAGAGGCATGGAATAAGGTTAAAGAATCATTTGAGCTAGTTGGGTTAGATCCTAGCCGTATAAAAAACTATCCCCATGAGTTTTCTGGAGGAATGAAGCAAAGAGCAATAATTGCAATGGCTATGGCTTGTGATCCAAAACTGCTCATAGCTGATGAACCTGTTACAGCACTTGATGTAATTGTAGAAAAGAAAATTTTAAAGCTATTAAAGGAAATTCAAACAAGTTTCAATTTGGGAATCATATTTATTACCCATGATTTAAGTGTAATTGCAGAATCATGTGATGATGTCGCAATTATGTATGCTGGTAAAATGGTGGAAGTGGGTGATGCAGCTACAATATTTCATAAAGGCGCTCATCCATATACGAGGATGCTGATAAGATCATTCCCGAGTATATTAGGGGAATGTGAACGTATTGAACCAATTTCTGGATTACCACCAGATTTAACAAATCCACCCCTTGGATGTCGTTTTCACCCACGATGTCCAATTGCAACCGAAGAATGTCATGAAAAAATACCTCCTTTTGAACCGTATTCCTCTTCTAAACATCATGTAGCGTGCTTTCACGCAGGAGATTCAATCTTATGAGTTCTGATTCAAATATACTGTTTTCTATTGAAGAACTTTCCAAATGGTTTCCCACACGAACTGGGTTAATAGATGGAATACGAGGAAAAAAAGAGTACGTGAGGGCAGTAGATAGCATTTCATTTGAAATAAAAAGAGGTGAAGTCGTCTGTCTTGTAGGAGAAAGCGGATCAGGGAAAACCACAGCAGCTAGACTGTTACTTAGACTGGAAGATCCAACAGATGGGAAGATATTCTATAAGGGAAAAAATATTGCAAAAGAAAAAGAAAGGAAAATACGAAAATTGCGTAGACATATGCAAATGATTTTTCAAAATCCGTATGAATCTTTAGATCCTCGAATGACAATTTATGATGTAATATCAGAACCATTACAAGTATCCAAGGTTTTTCCCAAAAAAGAAACTCCTAGAAGAGTGGCAAAAGCTTTGGAGGATGTAGGTTTAATCCCCGTATCGGATTTTAGTGTCCGTTTCCCACATGAATTATCTGGTGGCCAACGCCAAAGAGTCTCAATTGCTCGTGCATTAGTTCTTGATCCAGAATTTATCATTGCTGACGAACCTGCAAGCATGTTAGATGCTAACACAAGAATTGAAATTTTAAATCTACTTCAAGATTTACAGGCTGCCTATAATATGGGAATACTGTTCATTACGCATGATTTAGCTCAAGCAAGATATTTAGGCCATCGGCTAATAATTCTTTACCTTGGAAAGATCGTAGAAAAGGGCAATATTGATCAGGTAATTCAAACCCCTCATCATCCTTATTCTAAAGCATTGATTTCAAATATTCCCGTTCCAGATCCTAATGCAAAACGTGAAAGGATGGAAATCGAAGGAGAAATCCCAACAGCAATTAATTTACCACCAGGATGCAGATTTTCTCCACGATGTCCTTTTAAATTCGAGAAGTGTATTGAAGAAGAGCCAGAACTTATGATGAAAGATGGTAGGTACTCAGCATGTTGGTTGGATTAAAGAAACTCAGTCGAAAAAGTGGATATTCTCTCTTAGTACTTATCTTACTAGGTACGATTATAAACAGTCAGGGTGTAATTGGTAGAGTACACGCACCTGATCAAAGTGGGGCCGATTTCTTTATCCAAATTATCGCTCCAAGTGAAATGGAATATTGGCAAGTAATTAATCTAACAGTTGAGGTTAGAGAGAGGGCTAGTCAAAGTCATACAAATATGTCTATCAACATTACTTTAGAGAAAGGTCTTTTCTTAGCGGATGGAGAAAATTTCATTTATAATCTTGGTGATTTTGATCCATTAGAAGAAAAAAATGCAACTTTTCAAATAACAGCGTCCCAGACATTCTTAAATAATCCTATAGTATTATATAAGATATTTTTGCATAAAAATGGTGTCCATATTGATATTGATACTAGAATAGAAGGTCAAGTCTATACTCTCCAGTATGGTATAAATTCGATGACAATTTATTATCCGATACTTAAGGTGACAAGTAGTCCTATCGAAATAGTAGGCTTTGTCGTCCCACGTATTTCTCTTCTTCATAATCAGGAGCAAACTCTAACTTATAATATATCAAACGAAGGAGTAGCTTCATTACAAAATTTGACTTTTCGTGTAGAGGTTGATGAGAAGATTCTTGAGTTAAAATCAACGGTTATTCGTGGAAATATTAGTGGAGAAATAATCGAGGATGTTTCATTATCTTCTGATTCATTCCCATCCCTAGAATTCTTGCCAGGTAATAGTTTCATTCTGTTTGAAATCAAAGTCCGATGTGCAACTACGGGTGCATCAGATCATTCCAGAATATACTTGTTTATTAGTTCAGATTTTTTTACTACAAAAGAATATAGTGTAAAAGTACAAACTTTTGACATTTATAATCCATTTAAATATGATAATCCGTTGGTTTTCATCGCATGGCCACTATATCTCCTATCATTTACAATACTAGCCATAGGAATTGCTCTATATTCGTGGAAAAAGCATAGAAGACGTGTTAAGAAAGCAAGAGAACTCGAAATCCGTTATGGATCAAGTTATGTCAGCTGTGATTAACACGAGCGCTCTCTTCCGAGAAGTGAAAAAGGAAAATACCTTTTTTCAGGAGTTTATCAGAAGAATTTCGAATGTAATGAGATTTTGTATCTAAAGAAACCTTAATAAATCATTTTACGATTTACGCAGAGGTGTAAAATTCCAAGTAGAAATTAGAATTTTATACCAGAAGAAATTTTTCTCATATTTCTCATGTTAGATTTTACCTATTGGTGAAAAAAAATGAAAAAACATACAAAAATGTTTTTAATTGGATTAGCGTTTGTTCTGCTTTTCGTAACTAATCTTTCATCCCCGGCTTTAGGAAATATCTCCCAACGCCCTCAAAAAGAGGAGCTTTCATTTGAGCTCTTGGTATTAGATTGGGATACAATCTCAGTGGATGCTGGAATAGGAATTCAGGATGCGTGTGCAGAAATTGGAGTAGAAGTCATTGTGACTCAATTAGATTCTTCAGTCTTCTATCCCCAAATATATGAAGGAGGCCGTCTTGATGGTCCTGCAGGTGCCGTTGTTAATGATTATCGTGACTATGAAATGTATGAAATGGCAGGTGGATATTCACCTATCCCCAATCATGTCTATTTCCGTGGTCATTCTACCCAGGATTATCCATGGGGTGATAACTTAGCATACATGTTCAATGACACTCTAGATGCTGCATTAGAAGACAGTCAAAGTGCGACCAACCCAATCGAGCTGAAAGCAGCTCTCTTCGAAACACAGGTCTTAATGGCGGAGCTTTGACCGTATATACCTCTCTTCCTGACAAATGATGCCCACTTTATCAGAAATGAATGGATTGGTTATTGTGCTATGCCTGGTGGAATATTTACTGGTTTTAATCCATGGTCAATCATGAATATGACTGGTGACACGAAATTTGTAATGGCATATCCCAGTGATGTTACTCATCTAAATCCTTTCCTCTACACTGATGCACGTTCTGGGTTCGCTGCTAACTTACACTATGATACGTTAATTGCATATAACGAATCATTACAAAAAGTACCTTGGTTAGCTGAATCATGGAGTCAATCCGCAGATGGTATGCACCTTAATTTCACATTAAGAACAGGTGCCACTTGGCATGATGGTCAAGCCTTAAATCCAGATGATGTCAAGTTTACTCTTGATTACACACTAGCGAATGCTACTCTTACACCCTCATATTCAAGTGTAGAAAAGATTGATACTGTGGCTATTGATGGCCAGACTATCATGATCAATTTAACTGAACCTTACGCTTGGGCTATTGACGATATTGGACAGGTAAATATTTTACCAGAACATATCTGGTCAGGAGCTAATATTACAGATGATCGCTGGCAAGATCCGGCTGATTGGGATGCTCATGTCGGTTCAGGTCCGTTTGTCTATATGTCAGGTTTACGAGGTTCGTCTGGATTCCACATTTTCGATAAATACGATAGTTATTGGTACACTGGTGGAGCAAGCATGCCCCAATATTCTTCCGCCAACCCATTAGCAGCTGGTTCATATCCAAAAATTGAGAACTTCACCATTGAAGTGGAAGGAACTGAATTAAATCGAATTTTGGGAATGGACAGTGGTCTATATGATTCAGAAAGATACGAAACAATGTCTACTGACTTGATTGATGCTGTTGGTCCAGGAAATACTTATGAGAATATTAAGTGTGTCAATGAGGCTGTATCACAATGGGATTATTACTTGCAATTTAACTTTGCAGTACAACCCTTAGATGATCCAATTGTCCGTCAAGCAATTGCGTATGCCATTGATCCACAAGCGATTGCTAGTTTCGCATTTGGTGATTATGCCACCGTAACGGATTCAGTTATTCCATCCGTGTTCTTTGCTGAATATAATAATCCTAATATCGAACACTACGATCTGGATGTAGCTAAAGCTAGATTAATGCTAGAAAATGCTGGGTATCTTGATACTGATGGCGATGGTGTTCGTGAAGTACCTGGTTATTATAAATCCACAACTACGGTACCCGAAACAACTGAGGATACCACTGATGATACCACTGATGATACCACTGATGATACTGGTGTGGCTACTACCACAGAAGATGATGACGCCTCTGGATTTGAAATAGCCGCTATTCTAGCCGTGTTCATTTCCATACCAATCATCAGAAGAAGACGTAATTAGTTACATCTTCCCCTCCTTTTTTTTTTATCTAATATTACTTCTATTTACGAAAAATATTTTCAAGATAATCTCTAATTCCACAATCCTCTTGTTTAATTGAGATTACTCTACTCACTTAGATGGAATTGGTGTAAGTAGTGGAAACTCATCCCTAACTCCCATTTCTGCAATTGCATCATTGGGATAAACAGTCATTTGAGTTTGAAGAGATACCATAACTCCATCATACTCTGTTCGAATGTACCCATCATTGAGCGGCCTACCAAGAATATCCGTAAACTTTGCTATCGGTTGTCCTTTGGTGACAAAATCTCCTGGTTTTACAATGAATCTGAGAATTCCCGATCGGTTAACTCGAGGATGGTCAAATCTTCTAACTCGAAATTCAGGTTTTGGAACTGGAAATTCAGTAATTTGTTCAATTGGTCCCTTTAACATTCCTGCCCATTTTAAGACATTTCTTGTTCCTTTTACGGATCCAGTTATGACTTCTGGAACCAAAAACCGATTTTCCCCCAACTCTGCAGTGAATGCGGGTATACGTAAACTGTTGAATGTGGATCCAGATACGGATCGATGAAGTTTCATCTTTAAATATTTTTTTGCTGGAAATTCAGCACATACCAGCATTCCAAATGAATCGACCATCTCTTTTTGTCTTTCTAACAATAAGTTTGCCTCTTCTTTTTCCGATTCATCTTCATAAAATAACCGATCTAGAATTGCATAAGGAATCGAAAGAAGAGAATGGTTGTGAAAATCTATGTGAAAATCGGCGTATTTTTCAAAATATGAGTAAATTTTATTAGTTATATGTTCATACAGTTTAGGATATTCTTTATCCTCATCTTTATCTTCTTTTTCTGCAAATTTTCCTTCTGGAAATAATCTATTTGGATCTCTATCATCATATTCTGCTTTATGATGATATTTACGGAAAGCTGATGGATTCAATGTTGGAATTGCGATAATAGTACCTTTTAAATCTTGTACTAGTTGATCAGTAATTAATTCATGAATAACGGCCACTCCAGTGAGTTCAAAGCCGTGAACATTAGCGGTTAAGAAAAAAGTTGGACCATCTTCAAGACCTTGGGCAATAATAACTGGAATTTTCTCTATGATCCCTGTAGGAAGCTCAAGCCCATCTATGAATCCATAGGTAATTTTACCAGGTTGGTTCTTAGCGTTACCAATTTTTATATCTTTCATAAGCGACTTCACCTGAATATAGAGGAAAAGAGAAGGTTTCGAAAAAATAAAAACCAGCGTTTAACAATGTTTAGATTCAAATTATCTGTTATTGCAATCTTTTATATTAAGCCGTTGTTCATTTTTTCAGTTCTAGAATTAATCGATACTTATAATCAAAAAGTGTATGTGATGTATCACTGATTAACGCTACACTTATTACGAATTAAGGAAGCTATCATGTATGGGAATTGGTTAGATTATGATGATCAATCCATAACCAAATTTGAATGAATACGGGGTTTTTATCTTATGAAGACTAGATCTCAATTAAGTTTAAATATCTATACTCTTGGAATCACAAATTTTCTATGGGGGTTTGTCAATTTTGTCTTCATGATACAAATCCAACCGTATCTTGTTTCGATTTATGAATCAAACTTAAGAGTTGCTGAAATTTTAGGTTTAATTTTATCTATAGGATCTTTTGCAGCTGTAATTCCACTAATCCTAGGTTTTCTTGCAGATTTGTATGGTAGGAAGAAAAATATCATTTTTGGACAGATTCTGAGTATTATTGGTTTATTAGGATTTGCTACGGGTATTACGGATATTTTCCTTTTATTACCTAGTATTATTCTTTTTAATTTCGGAATAGGCTTATATGATGCTCCTTTACAGGGATTAATATATGAATCGTCAACAAAGAGAAAAGGACTTGCATTTTCATTCGTCTATAATTCGTCTTATCTCGCTGGGATAACTTCTTCTTTGTTATTAAGAGTTGGGAAAATTAACTATACATTCTTTTTTCGTCTTTGTTTAGTCTTGATCCTCATCAGTCTAATTATAAATTTTCTATTGCTTCATGATATTAAATCTAATAGTCGAAAGCTCTATTTTCCTCTTATGAGGATATTAAAAGACCCAAAATCGCGAAAAATAGCAGTTACCTTTGCAATTGATGCCTTTATCTGGGGTTTACCCCTTTCTATTGCCAACGCAATTTATATACTAGTTTTTAATGTAGACCTTCCATTTATTGCTACCTTAACCTTGGTTGAGACCATAGTAATGGTCTTACTTGCATATCCTGCTGGAATTTTCGTCGATGAATATGGTAGAATAGCTGGTCTAATTATGGGGGAAATTGTAGGTATAATTTGGATTATTTTAGTTTTTGCAGCTTTTACTCTCCCTGATTATGCTCAGGAGCTTATCACTCTTGCTTATGCTTTTCTAGGAGCAGTCGTAGTATTTTGGAGACCTTCAGTTACACTAAGTTTTATTTCTATTGATTCCGATGCTGCGGCTACAAACTTTGGAATTCTTGCCTTTATCCAGCGCTTAGGCCGTGTACCAGCAGCAGGTGTTGCAGGTTTTCTTTTTCCAATATTTGGGTTTCCTCCCTTACTATTAGTTACATTTCTTGGGACTTTTATAATTATTGGAGTTTTTTATAAGATGGAAATGACTGAAGGCGATGGAGATCACGTAAGAAGTGATTTTAAGTAGAATTACCAAACAACTTCTAAGAGCCTTAAAGCATTCCCACCAATTATTTTACCTATCTCAGAATCTGAATAACCATTTTTAACCATCCACCGGATGATATTTTGCATGCATTCGGTCGGGTTCTCCATTCCTTTAACATAGTCAGGTAAGTCGGAAACTTTTAATCCATCTCCTCTTTGGCCAGGTCTGGTATAGTGCCCTAATCCTCCTAGTCGTATTTCTTCATCTTCTAGCCTATATAATCCGACATGATCACCATATAAACTATCTGGTCCGCATCCCACGAAATCAATTCCCACTAAATTTATACAGTATTCAAGATGTTGCATATACGTTTCAATACTAGGATTTGGATTGTCAATTGTGGCTGTATATCCCGGAGCGGCCTCTATACCTATTAAACCCTTGTTTTCCGCCAAAGCTTGAATAACCTCATCTGGAAACATCCGAGCAATTGGATTTAAGGTACGAACACCAGCATGGGAAACAATTATTGGCTTCTTGCTTGATTCGATAGCATCTAATGCAGTCTGATCACTAACATGACTCACATCTATTAGAAGTCCTAACTTATTCATACGTATTATACAATCATAACCAAAATCTGTTAACCCTCCATCACGGATTTCGGCTAGGCCAGATCCTAACATATTCGATTCACTGTAGTTGAGACCCATTGACCGAATTCCTAGACCATAAAGAATATCCAAGCGATCGACTTCGTTCTCTATACTAGATAACGATTCAAGAACCGCAACCCAGGCAAGTTTGCCTGTTTCAAAAGCATTTTTAATATCTTTCACAGTTTTACAATGTATGACAAACTCTTGATGAGCAATATCACACAACCGTTGGCCTAAATCATGAATCGTGTCACTCCACTTCCACCCATGTTTACTGGTAATATTACAGCTACCATTCATTAGGTTATCAAATACAGCGTCTAAACCTGAATAACTAAGTGCTTCGTAGGCTAAATATTCCCTTCCCTCTCTTGATAATGCACTGAATTCGTTTACATTTTCAGGCATGATCGTAGGATGCTCATGTAAATCGATCACAATGCTTTTCTCAAGGATCGATTCAACTCTTTCTTCTTCAGAACTTGACAAAGGTATAAAGTATGCCCATTTTTTATTAATCGCCTCACGGAGATTAAAAGTTCTATAATCTATCCCAGGAGTTAAATATTGATATGCTTTATAGCCGTCATATTTCTTATTTTTGCCCATAATTCTTGCTTCCATTGTTCAAAGTTCTTAATGATCAAAAACTGTTGTATTTAGTTTTGCTAAATCAGCTTCAGGATAAGTGATTCGACTATGCATAAGATTGAGGTCGATAAATGCTTCCGCTGTTTTTATACTAGTTTTTAGTGGGTTTACAATAGGTATGTCTGTTCTTTTCTCTATTATATCATCTAGCATTAAAAATGCCAGTGACATGCATCCGAGTACAATGCATCCTGCTCCGTTCTGCTTGGCTTTCAAAACTCCGTCTACCATCTGGTCTATAATAGCATCTCTATTAGTCCCCCACATATCAACTATCGGCATTTGCACAAATTCAATTGAGGCTAATCTGGATTCAAGTCCTTTTTCACGAACTAGTATTCGAGTACTATCTTGAGATTCAATTCCTGCCTGTAAGACGGTTAATATACTGAATCTATCTGAAATCATGCAAGCAAAATGAATTGAAGATTCAGCTGGCCCAATAACAGGGATATCCATAAGTTCTCTAGCCGCAGATAGTCCAGGATCTCCAGCACATCCAATAATTATGGCTGCATATTGCTTTTCCTTCCGAATGTCAACTAGTTTGCGCAACATAGGCCCAATAGACATATACTCCTCAACTGCAGATTCAATGGATAAAGCACCTTTTCCTACTTCCATTACAGTCACTTTTATGTCCGAAGATGTAAGTGAATTTGCAATAGAGTCACGACGCTTAATTTCATCATTAGACATCCCTTCTCCAGGTAAGAGATAAAGAATATTCATTGAATTATTCCTCTACTTTTTTTTTATTTCCCTAAATTCATTAGTGATAGGAAAACCAAATTGGAAGAGGGATTTATTGAGATATTATATTGTTTGTTCATCTTACTAGAAATTGCTAATCTTCAGTTATATGGTTGCCAAGGTATATAGGTATATGTAAGAAAGGGATTCTTTTCTCACCGTATAAAAAATGGTAGTTAAAGCTTTAAATTCCTTTTTAGGTATTAACTCCCTTCCTAAACCAGCACAACAATTAGTCTTGAAGACTGTTGGCTCTGTAATTGCATTAGAAATGGTTTGGAATCTTTCTACCGCTTTTTACATCCTTTTTGTAATTGATATGGTAGGGATTGAGCAGTTAGGAATATTATTGGCAATCAGTTTTCTTATCCAGGCAATTTTTGATTATCCCTCAGGAGTAATTGGAGACTGGATTGGACAACGCTGGATTCTTTTGGTTGGTTACTCCCTTGAAGCATTATCCTTTAGTATTCTCGTATTTGCTAATTCATTTTCTAGTCTATTAATTGTTTATGTCCTCAGAGCAATTGCATTTTCTCAAGAGTCTGGAGCACTAGAAACTTGGCTCGATAATAACTATAAACTGGTTACTAATGAGATCGATCCCCAAAGAGAAATATACAAGTTTTTCATGGGTCGGAGAATGACGATTCAAACTATTATACCAGGAATAGCTACTGTTCTTGGAGGAATATACGCTACCAGTTTTTCCCGTCGAACTGTCTTTTCTTTTCAAGTGATTGGACTTGGATCAATGGCAGTTTTATTCTTTTTTATCGCTAAAGATTTACCAGGAATAGAACGGCCAAAAAGATCACTAAAAAATTATTTTAGCCTACTACACGAAGGTGTCCAAATCGTATTATCACAGAGGATTTTGTTATTATTTATAATCGGTCTTTGTATTGGAGAAGGATTGGCAATGATTTGGTATGATCTGATTCTTTTTCCAGTATATTTCGGTTACACTGGATCTGATGGTGGAGTAGGAATTTTACGATTCTTAATTTTAATGATCGGCACTCTTTTAACATATTTCGCTGCTAAAGTAGCTACTAAGTTAGCAATTGATCGGATTCCCTGGTTACGGCTTATCGATACCGTATTTTTCTTTTGGGGAATTGGATTCTTAACAATGCTGTTTCCAATTGAAAATAACACCTT
>JAEOTM010000014.1 GCA_016839815.1 Candidatus Hodarchaeota archaeon | reverse complement strand
CTAATTCAATTACATTATCTATAGCACTTATAGGAGTTGTACTCTACCTTTTCTCTGCCATTATGGGAATAATCTTTGTCTGCCTCGCAATATTCTTCTTCTTCACAGAGAATGACAATCGACCGATACTTTCAAGGTTAATGCCAAAACAATCAAGTCAGAACGTAATAGGAAGGTTAGACCCTTCAAAAGGCAAAAAAACACACTCTATTGTACTTGTGGCTCATATGGACTCATCGAGAGCAGACTATGCTCATCAACCAGATCAAGTAAAAAACTTTAGGAAACTTGTTTTGTTAAATTTTGGTTTATTCTGGGTAATTTTAATTTTGATGCTTATTGGCACATTTTTAGACATTACTGAAACAATAATATTGATCAATAATATTGAATGGTTTCTTAGCTTGTTATTAGCAATTCCTGTGGCTTATTCTCTTTTCTTAGCTGTTACACGTCAATCAAAATATGAGATTGTCGCAGGGGCAAATGACAATGCTTCAGGAGTTGCACTAATTTTAGATTTAATGAAAGAGATGAAAAACGATCCGTTAAATGCCACAGAACTTATCTGTGTTCTCACGGGTTGTGAAGAAGTGAACTGTAATGGAATGTTTTCATTTCTAGATGAATATGGAAGAGAACTGAAGGATGCGAATTTCCTGAATTTTGATAATATCGGAGCTGGTACCCCTATATTTACTCCAACAGAGGGAATTTTCTATGCCCATCAGGCAGATCAAACGCTTTTATCACTTGCACGTTCAGTACAGAGAGATTTACCAAAATCTAAAGTAGTAGAACAATCTTTCAGAGCAGGATACACAGATGGAACTGCTGCAATGGTTAAAGGTTTTAAGGTTTTGTCATTCCTAGCAATTAATGAATACAAAGTTCCTCCAAATTGGCACTGGTATACTGATACTATTGAAAATATTGAGGAAGATGTTATTTTAGCGATAAAGGAATTTGCTATCAAATTAATAAGAAAAATTGACGGAAATTAAAGTACAAACCGAACTCTGAATGCATTAATCTCAACATAATGCTTTTTAATCCGGGTTTGGTTGGTTAAATGTTCAAATTAAATTTGAAAAAAATCACAGGATACGATATTTATGGATTTTAATGAACTCTTCCAGTCAGCAGATTGGAAAACAGAAAAACACTCGCCAGTTATCAAGATTAAAGAGAAGGAAGACAAAGATTTTGTTTTCATTAAGGTACGTGTTGGGGAAGAAATCGCCCATCCAAATCAAACCAATCATCATATTTCATGGATCTCATTATTTTTCTTACCAGACGGGGAAAAATTCCCTCTCCAAGTTGGGAAAGTTGAATTCACTGCACACGGTGAATCTGCAGCAGGTCCTGATACATCCACCGTATACACAGAACCTAAAGGTCTCTTTGCATTAAAAACACAAAAATCAGGAACTTTAATTGCTTTCTCCTACTGTAATATTCATGGTCTATGGCGATCTGAAGAAAAACTTACAGTTTAAGCCTGAAAGGTCTATCCTTTCTCTTCTATTTCTTTTTTTTTTCATGCTTTAACGAATTATAGTGAGGAAAACTATGATGAATTATATCATTATTGGCAATGGAGTTGCAGGTATTTCTATAGCACGATTACTAGCTCAACAGATTTCCTCTGACTCAAAAATCATTCAATTCTCAACTGAACCTTATGGGTACTACTCCCGTCCAAAATTACCTCAGTTCTTAGGTGATTTTGAACAAACACCCGAAAATCTCATGATTTATTCTGATGAATGGTATAAAGAATCTAATATTGAATTTCATTCTGAGGAGAAAATCCACACCATTAACAGGGAGGATAAAATGGTTGTTTCTGAGAAAGGTCACTATAGATATGACAAATTAGTGTTAGCTTTAGGTGCAAGCTGCGCATGCCCACCAATTCCAGGTCTCGAACTTGATCACGCCTATACACTTAGGACTATTACCGATGCAATAGCCATTCGTAATCAGCTCAAAAAAAGCCAATCAGTTGTTATCATTGGAGGGGGATTACTGGGAATAGAGAATGCAATTGCTTGTGCTAAGGCAGGCTTAAAGACCACCATCGTTGAGTATTTTCCCCATCTCTTACCAAGACAATTAGATCCTGAAGGTAGCCATATTTTCCTTGAATTACTTTCTAAATATGGAGTAGACACCATAACCAATGCCCAAGTTCAGAAAATTTTAGGGAGCTCTCAAGTTGAAAGTGTGCTATTAAAAGATGGTCGAAAACTACCTGCAGATCTTGTTATGACCTGTACGGGAATAAAACCGCGAATTGAACTCGCTAAAAAGGCTGGTTTGGAAGTCAATCGTGGCGTGGTTGTCAATGATTATCTTGAAACATCTGATCCCGATATTTATGCGGCTGGTGATATTGTAGAACACAGAGGACGAGTTTATGGGATTATCCCTCCTGCTACTGAACAATCACGGGTTGTAGCTGAGAACATTATTTCCCCTCGGACACGAATCTATCAAGGATCGAAAATATCTACCACACTCAAGGTTGCAGATCTTTTCTTAACATCTATTGGTTACGAGGCAGATCAAGTTGAGTATCCTGCATTGAAGTATGTCAACAAGGATTCCTCTGAATACATAAAGTTATATTACCAGGAAGATAAATTAAAGGCTGTCATTCTCCTTGGGACAAAAAAGGGTATTCCTCACCTTAGGAAAATGTTTGATGAATCTTTCTCCAAAAATAGGGAAAAATTAGAACAATTGTACCCAGGAATCGTCTGAGAAGATAATTTCCTTTCTAAATTACTGAATGATATCAGACTCTTAGAGAAAAATGTAAGTCATGGTAGCTATGCAATCACTTTTTCATATGACACCTCCTACTTATGATATTCGGACAATAATCCCACCCTAATTTTGAATAAACTCTCTCTACTTGATGTTTATTTACTCCCAAGTATTCTTGATTATATGGTTACAGAGAATCGAGGTAGAAAATTGACAATCGAAACAACTCCTCTTCATGTTGTTATGTCCTATCTAAACTACAGTGGCCCTATTTCAGAGAGCTTTCATCCGATAAAAAGTGTTGAGATCGCACAAAACTGTGTCTCAGACGACTATCTTTTTTTCCATTTTATAAAACAAGGGTTCCTCGTGAATTTTTCACCATTTTTCCGGGGATATTTCTTTCGGGTTCGTTATTACAATTATGACGATGGTAGCTTTTGGCCTTAGGTTCACTCATTAGATAAAGTCATTTCAGGAGAGTAGATACTTCATTTGTCAGTAATATTCTCCTCGAGTTCTGTTAACCCATTTAGCTGTTTCTATTACAACTACAGGTATTACTGCAGCAATTAAACAGATTATCCAATCAGTTACAGTTAATCCAATAATATCCACATTAACTCCAATATATCCTACGATTTCTTGTAATACTGGAAGATACATCAATCCTAAATGAATTGGTATAATTGAGAACGCCAGAACATAAGTTATCCATGAAGAATCCTTCTTAATAGCATTAAGAAGTGATTCATCTATCCTTCTGATAGATAAGATCATCAAAGGAATAGCCAGATATAAAATAGTGTGCATCATCGTCCGGGCTTTAGCGTGTTCCCAACTCAGTGGTCTAAGGTTTTGTTGGCCTGCTAAACTAGGATCATTATGGAAGATAGGTAGATAAAAATCCTTATTAAACTCAGTTACAGGAATAAAACCAAAATAAGTAGTGAAGTAGACCAAATATATCATACTAGCAAGGCTAATCACAACAGCTAGTAAGGTTAATGCTAATTTTCGATTAAAAATCCCTGCTGAATCAATAGGATCTCGATTCATTATCCCCCGTGGAATTTGATCTAATATTAAGGCTAGAGGAGGAAACGTATGGGCAATTCCAAAGATATATGCACGTTGTAGGTGATCCATAAGCTCGAACCCTGGTATGAAACCAGAAATAAAGGATGCCCCGATATAACATGCAGCCTCACTTAAATTAATAGCAATATAGAAGAAAATTATTACTCGAATACGCTGAAAGAGAGCTCTTCCTTCTCGAATACCAGTAACAATCGAATTAAAGGAATCATCTGCGATTACAAGATCAGCTGCTTGCTTCGATACCTCGGTACCAGCAATTCCCATTGCAATACCGGCATCGGCCATACTTAATGCTAACGCGTCATTTACACCATCGCCAGTCATAGCCACGACACGATTCTGATTTTGATATCGTTGTATGATTGTTTGTTTGTCTTGAGGAGCGACACGAGCAAAAACACGTGTTTCTTGAAAATCAGGGTCATTCAGAAGAGTCGCCATTCGACCCTCGTGTGCTTGATGCTGCTTTGGACTCATCAAACCAATACTTCCTGCAATAGAAGATGCGGTTATTGGTGAATCTCCAGTAATCATGATTGGAGTTATTCCAGCGGCAAGAGTTTCTTGAACAGATTCATCCACAAGCTCTCGAGGAGGATCTAAAACTTTTACAAAACCTAGATAGCATAAATCGCTTTCAATTAATTCTCTTTCATCATCAGTCTTTGGTGGAAGCTTCTCAATTTCTCTGTAAGTGAGTGAGAGCACCCGATATCCTTCCCCGGCTACGGCCTCAACTTCAGAAAGAATTTCTTTTCTATCAGCATCAGTAATTTTCCTTTGTTTTTCTCCATATCCAATGTGTGTACATCGTGGAAGAACAACTTCAGTAGCCCCCTTACAAAATACCAATGGTTTGTCATCAAATTCGAACACTTTGCTCATTCGTTTTAATGAGGAATCGAACGGGAATTCTCGCATTACTTTATACTTCTTTGACATTTCTTTTTCGGAAAGTTTACTTTTATTAAAAAGAGTCACAAGAGCGGACTCAGTTGGAGAACCAGTACCCGTATATACCACCTGATCTCCAATTGTTTCTTCTGTTATCTTCGAATCATTGTTCAGCATACCAGAAATAATCAACATACCAAGAGATGAATCACGGACAACATCAATGGGTTTTAAATTTAATGCTTCCCTTTCTGTAACTTTAGTATGGGTTTTTCCTTCAATTTTCGAAATATAGCCTTCTGGAGAGTAACCAAGGCCACTTACATAATAATGTTCATCAAAAGACGCATCCCAAATCCCTTTAACAGTCATTTGACCAGCTGTGATAGTTCCAGTTTTATCAGAACAAAGAATGGAAATTCTACCTAAGCTTTCAATCGATGCGAGATTTCGAATAATTACTTTATGTTTAGCCATGGCTAAAACACCAGTAATCAAAATAATTGTTGTTAGTAAGGGGATATTTATCGGTACGACCGACATGGCTTTTATTATAATATTTGAGATATCAAAAATGATATTACCAAATAAAGCCTTAAGATCATTAGGGGGAATTATGCCTTTTTCTAATTTATCAAATATGAGCGTAGCTTGATAGATTAGTAACAGACTAAAGACAATCATCATTCCTCCTGCTAGATAATTTCCAATCACATTGACTTTTTGACGAATAGGAATGTCCCCTGTATTCAGTTCCGCTAATTCTAAGCTAATTTTACCAAATTCAGTCCGTCCTCCAGTGTTTACAACGAGAAGTTTTCCTGAACCCATGGTTACGAAGGTTCCGTTGTAAACCATGTTTTTTCTTTCACCAATCGGAGTGTCCTTTTCAAACAATTTATTACCATCTTCGACCTTTGTCGCTGGAACACTTTCTCCGGTTAGCGATGCCTCATTCACACGGAAAGAACTAGAATTAATAATTCGAGCATCCGCGGGGACCTTATCTCCTTGAGCTAAGATTACTATATCCCCTGGAACGACTTCTTCAGTAGTTATTTCGATTTCTTTCCCGTCTCGAATTACTCGTGCAGCGGGTGCAGACATTTTTTGCAACGCTTCAATCTGCTTTTGTGCACGCTGCTGTTGGATTATCGCAATGAGAAAATTCACACCTACAATAATTAACCATTGGATTGCAGTAATCCAAATACTCGTATCTGAAGGATCAATAAATAGAAAATAGATTACTGCTAATATCAGGATGAAAGTGGTCATCAACAGATATATTACGATTAATGTATTCATAAGAGGAGCAAGATAGACTTTCCAGAAACTTTGCTTTGGTTGAGGGATCTGATTTT
>JAEOTM010000028.1 GCA_016839815.1 Candidatus Hodarchaeota archaeon | reverse complement strand
CAACCACACTAGATAATGGCAGCAATTATTTGGTAAAAATAAATGCAAGCTGTAATGAAGGATTATGGGAAGCTGATACTTCTGATAAGAAGTTCACGATTGAAAATCCCCCCATAACCACAACTACTACTACAAAAACTGTCATACTGAAATGGAATATTCTTCTTTTACTTCTCTCTTCAGCTGTCCTACTCAAATGCAGACAATTAAGAAAATAGGTATTACACTCCGCCCCATTTCTTTTTGGGGATCACTCTTCCTCAGTTATTCCTGAAATTTCAATCCAGGATCAATGTTCTTCGAAAAGGGATCCTTTGTATATACCTAGTTACATAATTCTCTAATCTAAATGTGCGTTGGATGGAGTTCGAATTTTAAAGGTCATTCTGTTTTGAAATGTCATAACCAACGTCTGATGTAATTCCAAAATATTAGCAGGGATAAATTGGCTTATTGAAAAAAGAAATTCTTTTTTATAAAATTGGAAATTTTGGGGATAACTTTACTGAATCGAAATTGATGGTGTTATTTATGAACGATCGTGTGAAAATATTATTACTAATGATTTTTTACACCCCAATTGTTCTAATCGTCTTTGGGGCGGTAATGTTTATACCGGCTAATGATTTTTTATGGCTAGAGGCTTGGATATTCATTATTATCTTCTTTACGTACGTCTTCCTATACCTTCTATATTCTCTAATCAAAGATCCAGAGTTACTCTTAAAAAGAGGTAAATATCTCACAGATGACCCCGATACTAAATCTTTCTCCGATAAAACCTTCATGATACTTGCTACAATCGCCTTTGTTTTCATCATAATTTTTCCAGGTATTGAACACAGATTAGGTGTTTCTCCACTTCATTGGTCTATTGAGCTCATAGGTGTTATCGGTATGATCTTCGGATTAATAGGAATGACTTATGTAAATTATGTAAACAGATATGCTTCTAAGGGATTAATCATACTCAGTGATCATGAATTGATAACATCTGGTCCGTATCAATATGTTAGACATCCTATGTACTTAGTAATTTCAATATTTGCTATTTGTCTGCCACTTTCTTTGGGTTCCTTCATCACTTTCTTAGTTTCATTTGTATTTCCGATTTTACTGATCTATAGGACAAGTATTGAAGAAAAAATGCTCATTGAACACCTACCTGGTTATAAAAAATATATGGAAGATGTAAAATACCGTTTAATTCCGAAGATCTATTAGAATTAAAGCTAATTTGGAAAAAGATCAAAAAATTGAGTGATATAATTCATTTAAGATCATAATTAAAATGACAAACTATTATTAGTCATCTAAGAATCCAATTTTTCTATTTTAAAACACACTGGACGTATTCCATCTGGACAGGTTGCATATATCGTATTCTTACCTGTCCAGTTTGGATAACCATTACCATTTCGTAACAGCCACAGATCTTTAAAAATTCCATACCAAGCGTGGGGACAAAATCCTTCGGGTACGGATAACAATTCATCGACTTTGAAAACTTGATTTTCTTCGACAAATCCGCATTTCTGAATTGGTTCTCCTGATTCTCGAATAAAATCTTCTCCTATAACATCTTTTGGTTCAAATACTTTAACCACAGTAAGCCTATAACTTGTCATGAAACATCTACTCCTCTTTCATAATATATCATTTAATTCTATTTTGAGATTTGAATACGTAAATAATAGGTATAATTTACCATTAGATTCTCAATACCATTCGGTGATGGGAACAGTGGTAGGGTACTCAATTATCCCACATACAGACGATAAATCAAAGGTATGATACTTATTGTGAGTTGGTGCGCTAAAACACACATCTACCGACATTTGGTTTAGATCAAAGATCATTGACCATAAAGTTCCAAACCCTCCAGTGTAAAAATGATTACATAACCCTTCAGGATGCAGAGTGGCAAAGAGTGTTCGAACATCCTCTGTAGAGATCTTAGAAGTATGGCTTTGAGACCATTTCGTAATTAATTTTTCACGAATTTTTGAGTGAGTTATTATTCCACAATTAAGTTTGTTAAATTCTTCCATTTCAGGTGAACGATAATGATTCACTGAAAAAAGATATGACTGATCTCCTGTGTCATTTATCTGGTGAAGGAATTTCTTCCCTTCAGCAAATTCCACAATGGCTGCATTCGCTTGTTGATCAGCAAGGAGGAGAGAAAAATATCCATTCACGGATAGATCTACCAAATATTTGAGTGCATGGTCTACGGAGGTGCAGGTGTCAAGAATGGTCCGTATTGTTAACCAGAACATAGGCCCTCTCTGTTTAAATGGTACACCAAATATCCCACCTCCTGTCATGGATACTACCAGCCCATGTTCATTCATACCATCATGACGCCCATGCAAAAGACAAGAAAATCCAATATGTGCAGCTTTCCCCTTGATTCGAGTGGTTATTAGTTTCATGTCTTCTTCTTTATGATTCCATTCATAGCTCCGTCCCACGAGTGTATGTTGATTAGCAGTAATCCGTGGTAAAACAGCTAGTTGTGAGCATTCTCCTCCAAGGGAATCGTTAAACGTCCAATTCCAAAAAGGATGAATTTCAGGTGATACTTCGAAATAATCCGCAAACCCCTGAATTTCTTGAGTCACTCCTGGGCAATACTCGTCTGTATACTCCCATAGTTCAATAAAGTTCGAAAATCGTACTTTTTTCAGATTGATCTTACTAGAGGATGCAAAATCGCGCCATCCAGGGATTGTGTCTAATAACCTCGCCATTTGCTGTCCCACCTCGTAGTGCGTCCCTTCAAGGACTAAGTGATGAAAATTTACCTTCTCAAACTCATACTTTCGGTTATTCATTTCGATCACTCCTTGGAGATCACATATCTCTTTAACGTTTCTCCTATTGGCAATCTTAACAGAGGGTATAGTATTGATTTTTCTGAAGAGTAGAGGAGAATAAATCGGGATATTTTCTTTTTTACTTCCTCGTTATTTCTAGGACACGATCTACTTACTAATCGGAATAATGAAACCCCTCGTCACCTGTGGGAGGGGATTTACTTTTGACCAGTTTTTAAAATTACATATTGGTATACGAGACCCTGTGGAAGAAATATAAGCTGAACACATAGAATTCAGCCCACATAGAATAAATATCAAAATTGTTTTATATCGAAAAAAGGGAAAGAAAGCTAATATTGCGGTTAATTTGGAAGCAAAAATCTTTGAATATTGGGAAATTTCTTCGTTTTAAAGTAGGCTGTAGAAT